>CAMFVQ010000026.1 GCA_945992255.1 uncultured Clostridia bacterium | reverse complement strand
TGATGTGAGATTCGAAAAGAGCGTTAAGAAAAGTTGCCAGTGGCAAGTTTTTAGCGGCTGACCACGAGTAAATAGAGATAAAAGCTCTTGCATTGATTTTTATCCCTCTGCAATTTATGGATATTGATAACTGATAGCGTGTACTGACTTTTACTTGAAAATCTAATTTTTATATGCTATAATACAATAACATAGTGCTAATACTTACCATTTTAGGAGAAAAATATGTTTGAAAAACACAAACTGAAAAAGAAGATTAAACAACTTAACAACCAAATTGAAATGGGCGATTTACAGGCCATGTATGATTTGGCTATGATTTATCTTGACGATACTATTATAAATAAAAACGAAAAACAAGCCTATTCCTTATTACAACAAGCCGCAGACGCTGGACACATTCAATCAAAAACATATTTGGTATCAAAAAAAGTCAATGATAGTGTTGTTATAGGCGCAAAAGCCATCTCTGATATTCAATCGATTTTTAAGAAGTAAATTTCGATTTAGTTTACTTCTTCTCCGCCAATTAAAACAACCGCTTGCATTGGCGGTTTTTTGTTTATTGTTTTGTGATGTGAGATTCAAAAGGGACGTGAAAAAATGTCACCCTAAGGTGGCATTTTTCAATTTCCTTGATTATTTTTGGGCGTTTTTCTTTTTGTTTTGCAAAGTTTTGATAGACTCTGCCATATCCCAATCAAGCACAAAAGTGCAGAATTTATTGGTAGAATATTTGTTCAAGATGTAGTATATGAGTTTGGTCACGCCCCAAGCAATGACACCTGCAACCGCGCCTACAATGATACCCATCACGACATCACTTGGATAGTGTGCGACGAGATATATACGGCTTGCACCCATGAGCAACACTCCCAAAAATCCTGTCCAACTCCACTTCTTGTCACACAAAATAAACATGGCAGTTGCGGCAGACATAATAGCGGTCACGTGTCCTGATGGACAAGAATATCCGTCTTCTGCTGGTGAACCAACGAATTGCCAAAACTGAGCATAGATAGGACTGGCGAGGAATGGTCTTTCTCTGCCAATCACGCCTTTGAGAATCACACTGGTGATGAGTGCGCCACAAGCCACTGCACCGAACATACAAATGCCCAACTTGCGAGTCCTAGCGAACAGCATAAGCACCACAGCTATCGCAAAGAACAAAATTCCCTTTTCGCCCACAAGTGTAACTAGCTTGAAAAATGGTGTAAAAAATCCACCTGCGCTCTCAGCTAAACTGTGAGCCGCCTCGAATATGTTGTAATCGAACACTCTAAATGTTGTATTGAAAAAATTAGCCATATCTTATTCCTTTTCTCTATATTATATTGCGAGCCGCTATCTTGTCAAATTGTTAAAGCTCTTTGCCCAAAATTTTACTATTTTGCTCCAAAAAGTATGTATTTCTCGATACATATACGCATTTTTGCATTTTCATGCAACTTCTCTCGCCCAACAAAGTGACAGATTTTGGCAGCCTCGTCTTATTCTATATTGTATATATTATCAATCAAATATATGTATCAGAACCTAAGCGCCACTGCCGCCTTTTAATAATTTATAAAAATTTTACAACAAGAGATAGTTTTTTATGTTATAATGGTTGCGTAAGGGAGTAGTCTGCACTTTGTGTGATGAAGTCAACAGCACCGCCTTTTGGCTTGGTTTCATCTTAATTGACAAGACTTATAAAAACTACAAATGGAGAACTATTATG
Organism: uncultured Clostridia bacterium; assembly: GCA_945992255.1. Lineage (GTDB taxonomy): Bacteria > Bacillota > Clostridia > Christensenellales > UBA3700 > HGM11368. The sequence goes on along the minus strand of CAMFVQ010000026.1, from coordinate 6,596 downwards.
CCCGATTCTAGCATCACCAAGCAAGCACTTGCTTCTTCTCTAAAAAAACTTATGCAATCGGAAAGCTTCAACAATATCAAAATTGCTGATATTTGCGATGGTTGCAAGCTCAACCGCAAGAGTTTTTATTATCACTTCCGTGACAAATACGACCTACTCAACTGGATATTCGACACAGAATTTTCGGCTATTTCATCAAGCCCCCAATGCAACAGCACTTGGGAGTTGTTCACAAGTATGTTTCAATACTTCTACGACAACAGAGATTTTTATCACAAAGCTATGAAAACAACTGGTCAAAATTCTTTTTCTGACCACTTTCACCAAAAACTATTTGGCTTTTATCAATCCCAAACGCAACAGCTTGTCACCGACACCCAATATCGTGACATTCAAGCCAACTTTTTTGCCGATGCACTCTATTGTGCCACCCAACGTTGGCTGATGGACAAAAAACCTATTCCACCAAAAGAGTTTGCTTCTTCCCTCAAAGTATGTTTCAACTCTTTTTATGTGTCAATGGCATCTATCAATGCAGGTCTAAACAAAAAATAATACATATTGATTTCGCCCAACCTACTGGTTGGGTTTTTGTTTGCACTTGCTTCGCATTATCTTTGCGACAAGGTTACTATGCGTCATAGCAATGGTGCATAACTATTGTGAGATAGACAACTCAACCCCTTGTGCATATTTTTGTATTTTTCATTGTTTATGCTATTTTTTCGGTTGATTATGCGGTGATGTTCACTTGTTCTTGTTGCAAAATTGGCTGTTTTGGCTACATTTTCGGTAGCTTTGGCAGTTTTTTACATACATTGATAAATATTTTTATATAATATTTTTTATTATATTGCAAATTCCGACATATTTTGATAAAATGTAAGTATTATGGATAATATTAAATCTTTTGAACTTGATCACAACACAATGACACCCGGCTTTTATTGTTTGGGCGAGTCGCACAATGTTTACACTTACGACTTGCGTTTCAAGAAGCCTAATGGTGGCGATTATATCGACTATGCCTCTATACACTCTATCGAGCATCTATTTGCGGTAGTCATTCGCAACAGCTCTATCAAAGAGAACGTCGTTTACTTTGGACCTATGGGTTGTCGTACAGGTTTTTACCTACTACTCTATGGCATCAAAGAGGCAAGGGCAAAACAAATCACGCTAGAATGTTTCCAAAAATGCTTGGAACTCGACTATGTGCCTGGCACATTGCCTATCGAATGTGGCAACTACCTCGAACATGATCTAGCAGGCGCACAAAAAGAAATCAAAAACTATATAAAAACACTAGAATAAGGAAAAAATTATGAGCGACAACCAAACTGGTAAGAAAATCAAAGCCGGCGAAAAAGTCTCCTTTGCAGTAGGCGAAATTTACGGCTCTGGCGGAGTGGCAATCTTGTCACTACTCTATCTAAAATTTTTGACAGATATTGTAGGCATCAAAGCTGCCATTGCAGGTTCAATCTTGATGATTGCACGTATCTGGGACGCAATCAGTGACCCTTTGATGGGTACTATCTCAGACAACACTCGTACAAAATGGGGAAGAAGAAGACCATACATTTTTGCATCAGGTTTTTTGGTCATCATCGCCTTGTTTATACTCTTTATGCCTTGGCATGGCGGAATGAGTGACGCAGGAAAAGTTGCTTACTTTGTCTTTGCACACATCTTATACAGTACTGTTTCCACCATATTCAACGTACCTTATCTATCTCTCACTTCTGAGATTTCTCAAGACACCAGAGAACGTAGTACAATGAACTTTGCGCGTATCGCTTGCGGCATGGTAGCCACTGCTATCATCTACATTATGGGTACTGAGTTGTTCTCTTTGCACGCTAGTGGCAAACTTTCCAACACTGCTTTTTCTCTCGTTGTAGCCGGCGTGTTCAGTATCTTCTTTGCTGTGCCTATCTTGTGTAGTGCTATCTTCACCAAAGAGCGTACCCCACTACCAAACAACAAAGTAAAATTTTCTTTCAAGATTTTCACCAACACATTCAAGCTAAAATGTTTCCGCAGATTGCTACTTATGTATGTGTTCGCATTCTCTTGCAACGAAATTCTTGCTTCACTTATCATCACTTACGTTTACAATGTCGCAGGCGGTGCATCTATCAAAGTGCTTGGTATGGCTCTGCCTACTATCGTCAACCTAGCTATGCTTGGCGGTGCTGGTATTATCATGCCTGTGGCTCTCATTATGCTCAACAAAAAAGTGCCAAAACCTGTCATCTTTATGTGCGGTGTGCCTATGTTCCTTGGCGGTGCAATCGGACTTGCTGCTTTCCCATCAAGTGCTGACCCTAGACTTATGATTATCCCTGCACTCATCGCCGGACTTGGCTTTGGTATGGCACAAATCATTCCTTGGCTCACCTTCCCTGATGTGGTGGACGTAGCCGAACTAAAATCCAACGACCGCAACCCTGGTGCTTACAACGGCACAATGACATTCTTCAAGAAGTTCGCTTCTGGTATGTCTGTTTTCCTCGTTGGCTTGGTATTGCAAGCTACCGGATACGAAGAAGGTAAAGGTACAAGCGAGCTACAACCTGCAAGCGCTGTGACTGGTATGCGACTCATTCTCGGCATCTGCATTTCTGTATTCCTCATCATTGCTTTCTATGGTGCTTTCAAAATAAAGATTACCACCAAGAAGTCCGAACGTGTGACATATTTTATTTCCAAACAGCGTGAGGGCGAGCTTGACAATCTTGACGAGAGCGAAAAAGCTGAGCTTGAAACTCTCAAAAAGGAGCTATTCTAATGGACAATTTCAACACAACACCACTTACTCACCTAGCCGGAACATTCTGCAAATGTATGGATATCGAGCCACCTAAGTTCGCTACCAACTGCATTGAAGACTTGGTTGATTATGTGACTTCACACGCTACCAACGGCAAAGTGGACAGAGTGATTATGTACAATCCAGATGCTATATCTGATTATATTTTCAACACTTATGCGGACAAGTTTACTAAGGTCAAGGAACATCTCTCCTATGTCCAACCTATGCTGAGTATGATACCACCAAAGACCCCTGTGTGCTTTGCAAGTATCTATTCGGGTGCAACCCCTGCAGAGCATGGTATCACCAAATATACCAAACCTGTGTTGACCATTGACACAATATTCGATGCTCTCATTAGGGCAGGCAAAAAGCCTTGCATTGTGTCCGTTGTTGACCAAAGTATGGACAAGATTTTCCGCAACCGCAATATGGACTACTACTCTACTGTCGATGACAAGGCGGCTGTGGACAAAGCGATAGAACTCATCGAACAAGACCAATACGACTTCATCTGTGTCTACAATCAAGAGCATGATTCGGTGATGCACCTATCTCACCCACTTTCCAAAAAGTCCCTCAGAGCTATCGACAACTATTGTGAAAGCTTTGATAGAATCGCTAGTGCAGTCAAAAGATATTGGAACAACCACGATACATTGATTGGCTTTGCGACTGACCACGGCACTCATAGAGCTTGGTATGGACTAGGTGACCACGGCAAGAATATCCCTGCGGATATGAATATCACTCATCTATATGACATATTCCCAGCAAAAAAATAATCATGTAAAACTCATAACAAAATTTGCGTCCTAGGACGCTTTTTTTGTACAACAAATATCATTACGCATACATCACTCGCCCCATAACACTACGATCGCTCAACAAACTTGTCCAAAACATACACAATATTTCGCAAATACAATCATTTTAAGCACAACTCAACATTTTCGCCCCACTCTCACATGTACACTCTCCATACTTTCCTATGTATGAGGAATATTCTCAGCAGTTAGATATGTTCAAGTCTTGTTATCTCTCTTGGCAGATAGAATAAAACAAAAATAAGTGGCAAAACTCAATACATATCGAGATTTTTAACAACCTGATGATTGGAGAGATTATGCAAGAGATAGCAAAATTGTTGATATATGGTGTGTCATCTTTCGTGTTTTTGTTCTTTATCGCCAAAATATTGGGCAAAAAGCAAATAGCCGAACTCAGTTTCGTGGACTATGTGGTAGGAATATCGCTAGGCTCTATTGCTTCCAATTGGGCGACTGACCTTGACACACCGTGGTGGTATTATGTGGTTGCAATGAGCATATTCTTTTTGCTTGATATAGCGATGACATTGCTCTCTCGCACTTATCCTTGGCTAAAAAAGACCTTGCAAGGCAAGCCAATCGTTGTCATATCCAACGGCCGCTTGGACTACCAAAATATCAAGAAAGCAAAACTGTCAACCAACGATGTACTTTCAATGGCAAGGAGCAAGGGGTTCTTTGGTGTCAAAGACATTGCTTTTGCAATTTTCGAGACCAATGGCGAGCTGAGTATTTTGCCGACAGCTAGCCAAACTCCACTCGTCAAAGATGATATATCCTCGCCTGTCGAGCCTTCCACACTTCCTTTGGAATTGGTCATTGATGGCAGGATTGTTGAGCATAATTTGCAACTGCTTGGCAAAGATAAAGCGTGGCTGTTTGAGCGGTGCCAACTCACCGATGATATGTTGAGAGAGATACTCCTCGTGACATACTACAAATCAAGCGATAGTATGGATATTCATATAAAAAATAAAGCTCCTTACACCGCCAATTTTAAGTGATTACGGAAGCTGGTTCTACTCAGTTATACACTTTTTTGTTCTAAAACTTCTTCAACGAACATATCATGTAGTGTTTATACAAATTTGTACCAAAAAAGCAAGCTCGAAAGCTTGCTTTGTTTGTTGTAATTCTAGCCTTGGTATTTTTCCATTTCTTTGGCAATGGTGTCTTGGATAAAGCTGATTGCTTGCTCATATTCTACCATTGTGCTTTCTTTGGTGGCTCTCATTGTGATTTCTACACCGCCGTTGGTCAAGCTCTTTGGAGAGATAACCACTCTGATTGGCATACCCATAAGGTCCGCATCGGCGAATTTGATACCTGCACCGACATTTCTCTCATCGAACAAAACATCTACGCCAGCCTTTTGAAGGTCATTGTAGAGAGCGGTTGCCTTTTGGTTGACTTCCTCGTTGTCCATACGGAGCGCACATAGATGAACTTGCCATGGCGCTACTGACATAGGCAAAATAAGTCCCTTTTCATCGTTGGATTCTTGGGCGATAGATGCGATTGCTCTGCCCACACCGATACCATAACAGCCCATAATTGGATTGAAACTTTGTCCGTCCTCGCCATGAACAGTCATGCCCATAGACTTGGTATACTTTGTACCAAGTTGGAAAATATTGCCGATTTCGATACCGTTTTCGATACGGAGATCGCCACCGCAAACTGGGCATTTGTCGCCAACTTTTACCTTGCGGATATCATAGAACTCGACATCGCCCATTTCTCTTTGGATATCAAAGCCTGTGTAGTGATATTCTGGTTTGTTTGCACCTACAACTAGATTGTGAGTGCCTTGGAGCGATTTGTCGAACACAATTGTAATCTTGTCGCTGAGTTCCACTGGGCCGATATTGCCGCAAGCTATATCCTCGCTTACACCGCCGTCATATGCAACGATATCTTGTTTGAGAACCTTTTTTAGTTTGGCTTCGTTGACTTCCAAATCACCTCTTACGAATGCGATAACAACCTTTTCTTGGTCGCCCTTGACTGCATAAACAACAGCTTTTGCGGTCTGAGTTTTGTCTACGCCGAGTCTAACACAAACTTCATCGATTGTTTTGTCCTCACCTGTAAACACTTCAGTAAGTGGAGCTTCTTGGTATGCTGGCTTGTCGATTACGCTGTCTGCAACTTCCATATTGGCTCTATAATCACAATGATTGCAAAGCACAATGCTGTCCTCGCCATCATCAGTGAGCAACATATATTCGTGAGCAACACTGCCACCCATCATACCTGTGTCTGACTTGATATCAATGAAGTTGTGGAGTCCGATACGGCGGAAAATGCGATAGTAAGCATCATAAACTTTGTTGTAGTACTCTTCCAAATCAGCTTGGGTAGTGTGGAAAGAATATGCATCTTTCATAGTAAATTCTCTCACACGGATAAGACCACCACGAGAGCGAGCCTCATCACGGAACTTGGTTTGGAGTTGGTAAATCATCATAGGGAGCTGTGTATAACTGCTCACAATGTGGTTGGCAAGATGAACGGCTGCCTCTTCGTGAGTCATACCAAGCAACATATCTCTGTCGCATCTGTCCTTGAATCTTACCATTTCGTTGCCGATAGAAGAATATCTACCAGATGTTTCCCACAATTCTCTCGGCATTACTACTGGGAAAAGCACTTCTTGACCGTCAAGCTTGTCCATTTCATCACGAATGATAGCTTGAATTTTTTGGCTCATCTTTTGGCAAGGCATAGTCATAGTGTAGATACCGCCTGCCATTTGTTTGATAAAGCCTGCTCTTACTAGAAGAATATGGCTTATAATTTTTGCATCTTGTGGAGCTTCTTTTGTACGCTCGCACACCAATTTACTCAATAACATAATAATACCTCAAAAATTTTTCAAGTTAATAATACCACAAGGGGTATTGTAGGTCAAGTTTTTTGATACGATAGCTTATATTGATATATAT
>CAMFVQ010000025.1 GCA_945992255.1 uncultured Clostridia bacterium | reverse complement strand
GATAGGGATTGTCCATAAGTTGCTCCTTGCAACAATTCTTATCCCTTCAGTCTAGTCGTCGTTACACTTTGGACTAGACAGCTTCCCTTGCAACAAGGGACGCTCTTATTGCGGATAAAAATCCATATAAAACGGCTGCCTTGTGTAAAGGGAGCTGGCTGACACAAAGCGAAGCGGCTGTCAGCCTGAGGGATTGTCCACCTATAAAATCTCTTCCCCTCCATAAAACAAAAAAAAGTGTATGCTCTATCTCATACACTTTTTACTTACTTCATATTATACTTTTCACTCTATTTCTTGTCTGAAAAGTTCAACTCCGCTCAATACTTTGTCAAGTGTCCTTGCTCACTGAGTCCCTTATACTCGTGCTGGCGGTGGTATTCATAGATGATGATTGCCACGCTGTTGGCAAGGTTGAGCGAACGAGCATTGGCACGCATCGGAATACGCACACAATCTTGATAATTCTCATGCAATAGCTCTTCATCTAGTCCCTTAGTTTCTCTGCCAAAGAACACATAACAATCTTCATCATACTTGACATCTGAGTGGTTGTGGTCGGCTTTGGTACTAGCGAAAAACATTTGCATCTTGGAGTTTTTGTGAGTGTTACGCACAGCCATAGCCGCATTGTCTTGTATATCGGCACAATCGCCAAAATTTTGTTTCAAAAATGCTTGCATAGATGGATAGCGGTTGACATCAGAAATCTCCCAATAATCCAAACCGCTTCTCTTCAAATATTTATCTTCCCAACTGAATCCGCAAGGCTCAATGATATGCAATTTTGCACCAGTTACCGCACATGTACGCACGATATTGCCTGTATTGTTAGGAATTTCGGGATTTACCAAAACGATATTTATCATCTTTTCTCCTTTTTGGCGACATGCCAAATGTTATCCTGTTTTATATTTTTGTCGATATGTATCGACTTTTTGGGCTTTTATTCAAAATATTTTGCCACCACTTTTTTCAAGCTCGCTATATCTTTGCACTCATAGGCTTCCAGCCTTGCACTCTTGGAGCTTTTTAGTCCACGCATATAATATGTCATATGCTTCTTGAAGTTGGGTATGATATACTTTTCGCTGTGGAATTGGCTCAAAATATCTAGGTGGTCAAAGATGACTTGTCTGAGGCTTACCTCCCCCATATCTCTGCCCAAGATTTCTCCAAAAATCATCGGATTGCCGAGCGCTCCTCTTGCTATCATCACGCCATCAGCTTTGGTCACTGCCAAAATATCATCATAGTCTTGCTTACTGCACACATCGCCATTGGCAAACACAGGAATTTCCACACATTCCACAACTTTTCCTATCTCTTCCCAGTCGGCTTTTCCACTGTACATTTGCTCTCTTGTTCTGCCGTGTACGGTGATTGCATCAGCTCCTGCATCTTGCATATATCTTGCAAAATCCCTTGCCACATACTCGCCTAATTTGATTCCCAAACGGAATTTTACCGTGACAGGCTTGCCCACACTTTTGGCAGCTTTGACAATCTCCATTGCCAATTTTGGATTGGCTAGCAAAGCACTTCCTTCGTTGTTGTTGACTATCTTTGGCATAGGACAGCCCATATTGATATCTATGATATCGAACTTGCCCAGCCTGCTATCTTGCACAGCTTTTTGGATATAAATCGGCTCACTACCAAAAATCTGCACCCCTTTAACGCTCTCTTCATCGGTCGTTTGCAACAACTCGAAAGTCTTTTCACTGCCATATGCCAGCCCCTTAGCCGACACCATTTCGGTATAAGTAATGCCTGCACCCATTCTTGCGCACACATTCCGAAATCCCACATCGCTATATCCTGCGATTGGTGCTAGGACAGCATTGCTTGTCAGTTCAATGTTGGCTATCTTCAAGTTTCGCTCTCTCCCACAACTCATCAAGTTGGCTACTGCTCATCTTGGACATATCTTCACAATGAATTTCTATATACTCACATCTTTTCACGAATTTTTCGTTGGCTCTAGCAAGGGCAACTTCAGGGTCAACACCTTTCCATCTGCAAAGATTGACCAATGCAAAAATGCTGTCGCCAAGCTCCATTTCCATATTTTGCTCGCTTGCACTCTTGACTTCTTCTAGCTCTTCTATCACCTTGTCGAACACATCTTGTTCACTGCCAAATTCCATACCCACTTTGCTTGCAACCTTTTGGGTTTTGTATGCTTGCATAAGGCTAGGTAGTCCCACGATTTTCTTCATTTTGGCAGTAATTGTTGCTGTGTTTTTCTCTTTCGCCTTGGCATCATTCCAAGCTTGCAAAGCCTCTTCTTGATTGTGTGCAACCACATCGCCAAAGATATGAGTATGACGCTCTATGAGCTTTTTGCATAGTCCGCTCATCGCATCTTGCCAGTTGTATTCGCCCTCATCTTCGCCGATTACCGCATGGAAAACAGCCTGCAACAACACATCACCAGTTTCTTCTATGATATTGTCAAGGTCATTGTTGTTGATTGCCTCGACCAATTCATATGCTTCTTCTATCATATTTTTACGGATAGACTCGTGGGTTTGCGCCTTGTCCCAAGGACAGCCGTCCACACCCCTAAGTCTGCGCATAATCCAATACAGGTCGCACATATTGAAGCGTTTTTTGTCCAAAGTATCGACAGCGCTCACCTTAAGATAGCTGTCATATCCAAAATCTTTTTGTCTGTCTAGTTCGTACAACTCTATTTCTCTTCCGTTGAAAACAACCTTTTGTTCTTCGCCCACAAGGTTGGACAAGACTATTTTCAATTCGCTAGCTATCATAGCGTTGTCAATATCTGTCACGACCAAAGTCATACGTGTGTCATAGTCCCAACCAACAATGCCCAACAGCTCATAACAACTTATGCTTACCAAGCCTTTCGCCATATCTGACTTGACCACTCCACGGCTCACGCCTGCAAGCACTTTGGCATTGGTTTTGGTAAGGAGCAACGCAACCGCTCTGTCGTCCCAACCGCTGCCGTCCACACAAAAACAAATATTTTTCTCTTTGTCCTCTTCCAACAAAAACTCTACGACCTTGTTATCTAGGTCCTCGAAGTTTTCCGCATTTTCAAAAATATCGTCTAGGGAAATGTTGGTAATATTGTTTTCTTCAAAATATGTATAGGTTGCGGTCAATCTAGTCTTGACCACTACCAAGTCCGCACTTTTTATAGCCCTATCGCCTGCCAAAGAGAGTTGTCCGCTCTCAATTCCCATGCCTACTATCGTTATCATAGCTACTCCTTTCGTGTTTTCGCCAAATTTTGCTCAGCCATTTGCCGAATGACAAACTTGCAATCTCATCAGCACCAAATATTCCACTTATGCCCAGCAGCACGCCAAAAATCACCACTCCAACTGATATTCCTACCACCAATTTAGCTATTTGACTGCCTAGCCATTTTGTGCTTAGCACCACGCATATACTCATTATAACACTACACAGCACTATTTTGCCAACATTTTTCCACAAATTGCTATTTTTGCCCACCATTTTACGAAAAATCACAATATCTATCACACAGCTCACAGCATAAAATGTTACCATTGCAATGCACACACCCACTATGCCAAGCCTTGCTATCAGCACAATTTCCAAGCCTATCTTGACCAGTCCGCCAACCGCAATGCTACATAGCACCGCCCTTGATTTTCCCAAGCCCTGCAACACCGCTCCCAACACTTCGAGCAATGACAAAAAAACTATTCCCACACTTTGCACTTGCAAAAGTCGTGTTGCCAACATGACTTGAGCCTCACTTAGTACAGGATAGAGCAACCCCACGATTGACCTTGCAAGCAATGCCATTCCGCACGCACATGGCAACCCCACCAAAACTGCCAACTTGATAGACATACTTGCTTTTTCTTTGAGTGAAACAAGATTATAATTGGCAACATTTTGGCTGACCGCAGGCACGATAGCAACCGACAGCGACAGCGCCACCACCACAGGCATATTGACCAAACTATACACAGGACCAGTGAGCAAGCCGTACTCGCTCACTGCCAAGTCGTACTCCGCTCCCACCAGCACCAATTCTTTGACAACGAGTATACTGTCTATGAACGAGAGCAACGGGAAAATCAGTCCACTCGCCATAATAGGCGTTGCCACCTTGCCGATATATCCCCACCAATAGCCAAAATTTTCTCGACTCAGCCCCTTGCTTTCATCGCACGATTTTGCATACCAAATTGTGACCACGCCCAACTCCAACAGCTCGGATATTGCTATGCCGAGCAAAGCTCCAAGTACCGAAAAAGTCAAACCATATCTCGAAAATACTTTGGCAAGTGCCAATCCAAACACCAACTTTACACTTTGTTCAATCAGTTGTCCAACACAGTTGGGCATAGTGTTGCCACTGCCCAAAAACCACCCTTTGAAAGCGTTGGAGAACCCCACCACCATGATGACAGGAGCAAGCACAAGATAACACTTGTACATGTCCGCCCCTTGCACAAGACTCAGCGGATAAGCAATGACCAACATAAAAATCATCGCCACCAATCCGCTCACGCCCATATACACAATGCTGGTCAACATAATCGATTGAACATTCCGAGGCTGCTCCAATGCTCTCTCGTGAGCGACCAATCGAGCAATAGCCACAGGCACAGCATTGCAAGATATGGCAAGAAGCAAGGCAAACAGCGGAAAAACAAGTTGATATTTTCCTATACCCACCGCACCCAAAATGTTGGTAAGCGGTATGCGGTAGACTGCTCCCATCAGCTTCGCCACCATACTAGTCACTGCCAAAGCAAGTGCCGATGAGCCAAAACTTCTTGTCTTTTGACTCTCAGCCATCTATACAACTCCTAAGAAAATCTCTTACGAACTGCCCTTGTATCACGGCTTTTTCGCTCACCTCGCCCCACATTGTCACACTGCCGTACAAGTCGCCTCTCGACAAAATAGGCAAAATATATGCGTTGGCAATTATGGTATTGTCTTGGCAATCTTGTCTGTCACTTGTTGCGACTATTCCCATTTTTTGTCTTTGGCTAGGTTGTCTTTTTCTTATCTCGTCACTCCATTCTTTGGTCAAAGATTGTCCCACACATTCTTTCATAGTTGACCAAATGACCTTGTTGTTGTCGGTGATTGCCACCTCACAACCACCGGCACTGCTCAGCACTTTGCCCAACATTTCCACTTCTTCAAATCCGCTCTGAAGCCTTGAAAATCTCTGGACTATCATCTTGTCATCTTGCAAAAAAATCTCCAATTGTTCACCCACATTGAGTTGGAGCAAACTCCTGATTTCCTTTGGGATTACCACTCTCCCTAGCTCATCTATTCTTCTTATCATTCCCATTTTTGTCATACTATCTCCTAGCCTAGTATAAGTAGAATGGGGCTATATATACACTTTTGCTGCGGTGATATGTCTTGTCTTGTCGGTGCTTTATATCCACAAATTCAATGCTTTGATATACTATTGTCTACATTCAAGAAAGTGTTTTAAGTTTTTGTTACTGCTCAGTTGTACGCATCAATCTTTTTTTGCTTGCCTTGTTTTCTTCTTGCTTAGCTTTGTTGAGCCAAAACATAGCTTGTCTTTTCTTACGCACTTTTGGAGTCTTTTCATTTTCTGGCAGCCTACTTTTGTAGCAAAGCCACTCTCAGTCTTACTTATCTGTAAAAGTTCGTTCAGTTGCGACTTTCTATGCCAACTCTTACTTATCAGCCAAAACTTATTCAGGAAAAACTCTCTACTGAAAGCCACTATCAACTCATATTTTTCCCATAACGCTGTTCACTGCTACAAGTCACACTCAGCACTTACCTATCTAAACAAGTGTGTTTTTACTTGCCTAGCTCTTCTCTTGCCCTTATTTTGCACTCTTCGCACCACGCAAAGTACTCGTTGTACTCATCAATTTTGCTGTCACGCTGTCTGAGTATTGCCAGCTCTTGCGACATAGTGTATTTTTGTCTTATAAGTATATTGGTCAATTCATCGATTGACATTCTTGGGTCTAATCTTGTGTCCATATTTTCACCTCATCTAAATATATTGGGTAGGGGCAATAGTTATAGATAATCAACTGGTTGCTATCAAAAAATGGAGTTGGTGAAAACACTCCAAGCTCTTGTGCATTACCCCCACAAGTACAAGGTATTCGCTCTGTATTTGAGCTTACAGGGTTGGCAAAGTATGTAGTTGTTGGCTCAGATAATTCACCTCCACTAAACATACACATTCTCAGTTCGATAATAAGAATATTATAGTCTTTGAAGTTAATTCCGGTAAAATAGCGAGAGTTTACACTTTCAATTTTACCTTCCTCTATTGTATTTCTTTTCCAAAGACTTATTTTTTTTATTGGATATTTAAGCCCATTTATTTGTCCTTGCAGCTCACTCATTTTTGTATTGAGAGTTGAGACATCTACTTTGTTGTTGACTTGTTTTCCCAAGTTGGTCACTTTTGTATCCAGTTGACCTATAGAATTGCTGTTTTTTGCTATATTGTCGGTATTGGTTTGGACAGTTTTTTCTATGCTCTCCAACTTGCTTTTGCTAAGCATTTTACTTCCAATTACGTTTATCGTATAACCCAGTTTTTCCAAAGAATTTTGGTACTCTTCTTGGATATTTCCTAACACAAATATTGGCACTTTGGCATCTGCTGATATTGCCCAACTGCTTGCCGACATTGTTGGCACATCGACTGCCAAACATTGCACTTTGCTGAGTTTTGTACAACCTTTGACCAAGTTTTCACCCAACGTTTTTATGCCACTTCCCAAAGTTATTTTGCTCAGATTTGGCATATTCTCGAAAGCATTGTCGCCTATCTCTCTAAGGTCACTATTCAGCTCGACTTGCTCAGACACACACACCTCGAATGCTTTTGGTAGTATCTTTTCACAACCGGCTTTCACCACGATTTTTGGACTACGACTCATACATTTGACTAAGGTTTTTCCGCCGTTCATATACAAAATATCGTCCAACACACTTACATTTTTGCCACCATAAACTTTGGCAAGTTTGGCACAAGATAGTGCGGCAATGTCACCCAATGAGATTGGCAAATGAATGCAAGCATTCTTCACATGGTCGAACACATGCGGTTGGATAGTGGTTATCCTTGTCATCATGTTGGATATTGGCAAATATATTTCGCTCTCTTTGCCTGTGTATTTTGTCACCTTGTTTTCATCAAAATATAGTCCATTGCTTGAAAAACTCTGAACAAGTCTTATGCTTTTTTGCACTCTGTCGAATCTAAAACTCCAAGTCCTGAGTGTATCTTCTTCTATCCACCCACGATCCTCACAACCGCTTGGCACACTGTACTTTGGCTCGACAATTTTAGAATTTTTCTTGAAAACTTGGACCTCGGTATGGTCATAAAATACCCATTCTACCTTGCAATACTCATACCCTTCAAGCACTGCTCCCATATCATTTTTGATTTGTGCCGAAAAGTCCTCTACAAAGTTTTGTTTGATGTCTTTCAACTCGCTAAGTTCGCTCATCAAATGCGTAAGCACGTTTGGCGTTTGGCTGAGTTCGCTCTCCAACACTTTGTGCGACTCTTCCACCCAAAAACAAACTGCATTTTTGGCAACACTCTTGAACAAAACTTCTTGGTCAGTTGGGTCATAGCCTATCAGTTGGGCAGTTACATAACCGGGGACTTGGGTAAGTTGGTTGGGAATTGTAAAACATATTCCCCTATTTGTATATTGCAAAATTGGGGATATGTATAGAGTTTTTGGTATGTGTTTGTAGTTGTACAAACAAAATTCTATAGCATAATTATATCGCTCTCGGTCAGGGTCTGTGGACGTGATGACAACTTCGTCCACCAAGTGATTGCCCTCCGCCAGCGTAAAATTGCCTAGACTCTGCAACATACCAGTAATTTTGTTGTATCTAAGATTTACAATCATCATCTCTCCGTTGGGGATAGGAACAGAGATAACTAGCGCTATTGTACACCCACAATTTTGCATATTGCAAGTTTTTGTGACAAAATAAGCATATGTTATACAGCTTGACAATTCTCCACACAACAAATAATATATTTTTTGCTCCTTTATACTAAAATATTTTTCTTGATAAAGTGGGTAATTTGGGGTAGTATTTATGCTTTGCATTATTTCCAATTTGGTATCCGACATAAACTAAATGTGGTTGCAATAAACATTTTATCTGCAAAACTTCATCTGTTAAATAACATAAATAAACTAAATGTAGTTGCATTAAATACAATGCTTTATCTGCTAAATAACATAAATAAACTAAATGTAGTTGTAATAAATATTTTTCTGCAAAACTTTATCTTCAAAATAACATTCATTAAATAAATATAGTTATAGTAAATGTTTTACCTGCAAAACTTTATTTGCTAAATAACAT
>CAMFVQ010000024.1 GCA_945992255.1 uncultured Clostridia bacterium | reverse complement strand
TTTGTGTCGCTCAGCTCCCCTTACCATAAGGGGCGCTAAGAACAAGGATAATTTCACTTGGCATGAAAGCTATGCTTTCTTGGTGCGTTTTGGCAGGTGAGGGAGTTTGCCCTTGTTCCAAAGCACGATGAGTGCAATCACGACTGCCCAGATAGCTGCAAAGATGAATACTGTCCACCACCAAGAACCGATGATATAAATCATCATTGACACAATGTATGATGTTGCTACCCAATAAAGCAATGTATTGCGGAAAGCGTGTTTTTCTTCGCCTAGCTCGCCTTTTGCTGCTGCTACTGCCGCAAAGCAAGGTATGGTGAGCATATTGAAAGCAATGAATGCGATAAGTGCAGGGATAGATACGCCGGTAGCATTGATGATATTGACAACGCTGTCCACGCCCGCCAAGCTGTCATCAGGCACAAAGCCTGCTGTGATACAAGCTGACAATGTTCCAAGTGCCGCGATAACGTTTTCTTTGGCGATAAGTCCCGTAATTGCTGCCACTGCGAAAACCCAACCGAGTGCTCCTGCTTGTGAGCCAAAGCCCAATGGAGTAAAGAGTGGTTGAACAAGTTGACCTATGCCTGCCAAAATACTTTGGTTGATATCTGCATCTTCGAGATATTTCCAACCCCAACTGAAGTGACTGACAAACCATATCACGATAGTTGAAGCAAAGATAATAGTGAATGCCTTTTGGATAAAGTGCTTTGCCTTGTCCCAAAGAAGGAGCATTGTATTCTTGAATTGTGGTCTATGATATGCTGGCAACTCCATAATGAATGGAGATGACTCGCCTTTGATAGTAGTGCTACGCATAAGCGCTACACTTGCAAGTGCTACCAAAATGCCTAACAAATACATACTGTAAGTGATGACGTCTGCATTACCTATGCCGAATTTCATCACGATACCGCCTGCGATAGCTGTCAAGATAGGGAGCTTTGCGCCACAACTGAAGAATGGAATTACTCTGATTGTTGCCACTCTCTCATATCTATCTGCCAATGTACGAGTGTTGATCATAGCCGGAACAGAACAGCCAAAGCCCATGATCATAGGAATGAATGCTCTGCCTGACAAGCCGTATTTACGGAAAATGCGGTCAAGCATAAATGCAACTCTTGCCATATATCCGCTGTCTTCTAGAATAGAGAAGAACAAGAAAAGTAGCAAGATTTGAGGCAAGAACGACAGCATTGCGAAAATACCTGCAAGCACACCATCACATACCAAGCCTATTGCCCAGCCTGCAACGTTGCCACCTTCCATTGCCGAGCGTATGACATCGCTCAGTGCATCCATGCCTGTCTGCAACAAGCCTTGGAGTACAACGCCCAAAGAGTTGATACCGCCTTCGCCGAACACGCCTTCGAGGGCTGTGCCTTTGAGCGATACCCAATCATCAGGGAAAAGGCCACCCAAGAAAAACAAGTTCTCGGAGAATGTAAAGTGGAATATCAAAAACAATATACCCAAAAAGATAGGAATACCCCATACCTTGTGAGTGAGTACGGTGTCTATCTTGTTGGCTTTGTCCATACGAATGTTTTGGTTTTGGGCGTTCTTCTTGACAACTGTCGAATAGTGCGCTGTGATATATCTATATCTTGCATCGGCTATAAGTGCCTCGAAGTCACCACCGAATTTGTCATCTTGGAACGTCTTGCGGAATTCCTCCACCATTTTGGAAGCCGATGGGTGATGTTTGATTTCCAACTCATCGCTCTCTACCAGCTTGACAGCGTGGAATAGTGCATTGTCCACCTCAGCACCTTGCATACCTATCGCACAGTCGCTGATAAGGTGATATAGCTCTGTGTCTTGGAGTATGGTAGTCGCCTTTCTGCCCATCATACAAGCGCTGTAAGCTACTTGCATAAGGTCATCGAGTCCTCGCTCTTTGAGTGCGGATATGGCAACAACAGGAATGCCTAGTTCGTCTTGAAGTTTGGCAATGTCGATTTTGTCGCCATTCTTTTCTACCGCATCAATCATATTGAGCGCCACTACGATTGGCACGTCGATTTCCATAATTTGGGTAGTAAGATACAAGTTACGCTCGAGATTGGTCGCATCTATTATGTTGATAACACAATCAGGCTTTTGGTCGAGGATAAAGTTACGAGATATAACTTCTTCATCGGTATATGGGGACAGCGAATAGATACCCGGCAAGTCCACAACTTGAACAGGCTCTGGAGTCTTTTTGTATACGCCCTCCTTTTTGTCAACCGTTACGCCCGGCCAGTTGCCTACGTGTGCGGTCGAGCCTGTCAAAGAGTTGAAAAGCGTTGTTTTACCTGAGTTAGGATTGCCTGCAAGTGCAAATCTTTTCATTTTTTGTCCTCCATAATAATAAAGTCCGCCTCACACTTGCGCAGTGTTAGCTCATAGCCACGGAGCGTAATTTCGATTGGATCTCCTAGTGGCGCTTTTTTCCTAAGAAAAATCTCTACAGAAGGTGTTACTCCCATGTCGAAAAGCCTTCTTCTTATTCGCTTTTCGCCACCCACGGATACAACAACTCCCTTTTCGCCTACCTTAAATTGACTGAGTGGTCTTTGGTTGCTCATTTGTTCTCCTTTCTCATATATGCAAAATGCACTTTGTCTATTTGCAAATATGAAACTTCTTTCACATTACGGCTAGATTATATCACCGCCGTTATTGTTTGTCAAGCAAAATGCGAAACTTTTTTCATATTTTTATTTTCGCTTGTCAAAAGCTGTTTTTGGTGCTATAATGTAGCTGTTATAGTAGGTATTTATGGCAGAACAAATAAGAAAACCAAGACAAAAAAGGTCGATAGAGACCAAACAAAAAATTGTAAATGCAGCCTATGAGCTGTTTAGCGAAGTGGGATATTTCAGCACCAACACCGCCGAGATTGCCAAGCGTGCAGGCGTGTCAACAGGCATTGTGTATGGATATTTCAAAGACAAGCGTGACATTATGATAGATGTGCTGGATATTTATATCGAACATGTATCCTCGCCTATCATCGAGATGTTCGACAAGATAGAGCTTGCCAACCTCGAAGCTATCATTCCAAAACTTATGCTGGCGGTCATCAATGCACACAAAGACAATGCCAACATTCACGAGGCATTGCACTCGCTCACCCATTCGAACAGCGAAGTTGCCGACAAGTTCGAGGAATTGGAAAACGAGATAACTCGCAAACTGGTGAGCAAGTTGTCCTCGCTCTATCACACCCCCAACCTTGATGAAAAAGTGCATTTGGCAATGAATATCGTTCAGTCTTTTGCCCACGAATACGCATTCGACCACCACAACTATATCGACTATGAAGTTATGTTCGGTCTGGTCAAAAATATCATTATCAATCTGATAAACTAAAATATAGCCCACTCGAGCAGTGGGCTTTTTGTTGGATTATAATATTATTTTATTATTTGTTTTTTATTTGATTATATTGTTTGATTTTTCAATATTATTTTTATAATTTTGCTGGATATCGAATAAATTACTCTTAAATAATCTAGTTGGAATATTTTACTATTATAATATTACTTTTATTATTTCTTATTTGATTATTACAATATTATTTTTATTATCTATTTTATGTTGTATAATACAATTTCATTATATCTTGTCTTTACAACACATATTCCCATTCAAAAAGCACCCTCTTGGGGTGCTTATCAGCCGTTTGGGTAGATTTGGTGGCAGACATAATCGGCGATTTCTTCTGCCATATTGATACCGCTCACTCGGTACAATGTGCCAAAGTGGGCGCTGGTGTTGAGTTCGCATACGAGCATTCCGTTTTCGCCAAACAACAAGTCCACTCCCACATAGTCTGCTCCTACAGACTGGGCAGCTTGGCAAGCAAGTGTTGCCATTTGCTCGGTCATATCTATGCTGTGCATACGACCACCTTGCTCGACATTGGAGCGAAAGTCCATTTCGTTTTCTCTCTGGACAGCACAAATAGCATTGCCACCCACGACAAAAACTCGCACGTCCTTGCCAAAGCTCGATGACACATAGCTTTGCATAATCACTCTGTCTTTGATAGAGCCTACAATATTTTGCGCTTGGAACAAGTCTTGGGCGAGATATACTCCCATTCCGTAAGAAGAACGAGCTTGTTTAATAATCATCGGATAACCCAAAACGTCGCCTGCTCGCTTGACAAAATCCATATTGTTGAAGCCTATGTTGGTGAAAGTCATAGGAGCTATGATAGTCTTTGGACAAGCAACTCTCATATCGTGCATTGCAATGTGCATAAGCGCCTTGTCGTCGCACAGCTCGACAGCTTTTGCCGAATTGAACAACCTAAGTCCGCTCTTTTCGAGGCAAGTGGCAAGGGGAATATCCTTGTCCCACATTATGCCAAAGTCGTACTCGGTGGTATGAGTAGGTTGGGATAGGTCAAAGCTGAAAGAAGCATTATCTCTCAATTCTAGCTCAACTCCACGGCTTGCGAACGCTTTGACAAACATATCATATTGTTCTTGAAGCTTTGGTGTTTTGAAAAATTTGTTGTATATAAGGCAAGCTTTTTTCATTTTTTCTCCTACTTTTGTTGGTCGTGCTGGTCTTGTTCTTCTCGTGCAATATCCGTGGTGATGACCTCTCTTTCCGCTGATGAGTTGTCTGTTGGAGCTTGACCTACACTAGCTTCTCCGACTTGCACTTTTGGAGATTGCTTTTTCTCTCCCACAACCTTTGGAATCCAACCTTTCTTGGTGCAGATAACCATCACAACAATGGCTATGCCAATGCAAATAATACATACACAAAGCATAGTAAAAAGTTGGATTACAGGATTGCCTGCGCCGTGTTTGTGCATTCTCAATACAATGGCTATCACTGCAAGAATTGCCCCCGGCACACCAATCTTGCCTAGATTGGCGGTGTACATATCCACAATGACAAGCACAAGTCCCGCCACCAAAAGTATTGCCGGCAACCAACCAATCTCTTTGAATGTAAGGGCAATCTCTTGCCAAAATGTCATCGTTGATACTACTCTCATATTTCTCCTTGATACCCTCATTGTAAACCATATATTATGTCGTGTCAACAATCTAATAGTCTTTGGCTTTTGCTAAGCGACTATTGTCCCCTTTTCTATGCCCTCTATACACCCAAAAATCCGCTCTTTTTGTTCTTTGATAACAAAAAAAGTATAGCGTAACTTTCGCTACGCTATCTTGTTGAATTTTGCAAAAATCGTGATATGTATCGACTTTTTACCTGTTTTATTGTTTGGCAAAAATGCCGTGAGTGGAACAATAGACTGCTCCCACCACTCCTGCCTTGTTGCCAAGTGTGGCTGGCATGATAGGTGTGTCGAGCTTGGCAGAATATACTTGCATAAAGTCTTTCCACCAAAGCTTTTGGAGTTCTACCACTCCACCGCCTACCAAAATAACTTTTGGCTTGTATATCTCGACTGCCCTCTCCAACACGGTGACAAAGTCTACATAGAAATTGTGTGCAACTTGCTTGATACGCTCATCTTGGCTGTCGAACAACTCGTACAAGTCATCAAGTCCGCTCTCTCTTTTGAGTGCTGTCGCCGATACATACTGCTCGCTACAACCACGCTCTCCGCAAGTGCATAAAAGCCCCTCTGGGTGAATCTTGAGATGTCCTAGCCTTGTGTCCACAACCGCCTTGCTGTCTAGGTGCATAGAAGTGAGGAGCGATGCCCCCAATCCTGTACCCAAAGTGAACATCATAACTCTGTCGTGTCCTTTGCCGCTGCCCTCTACGCATTCGCCGATGAGCGCTCCCACCGCATCGTTGACAGCGATAACTCTTTTGCCAATTTGTTTGGTCAGCACCTTGGACAACTCTATGCCTGTAAAACCACGCAAAGTGTCTGTGGCATAGGTCACATTGCCACTGTCCCAATCGATAGTTCCTGCACTTGCCACTCCTATTGTGTCAACTTTGGATACATCAAAATGAGCGATTGCTCTGACAATGTTCTCGATGATGACTCCTGCACCCTCCTTGCCTTGGGTAGGCAAAGAAAACCTTTCGACAATGTTCATATTGCCGTCTTGGTCTGTGTCGATGAGTGCTGATTTGATATTGGTTCCGCCGACGTCTACCCCTATGCTTAGCATAGCTCCATTGCTCCTACAAATCTCTTGGTGATGTCAGTAGGGCGAGTGATACTGCTGCCAATAACTACTGCATATACACCTGTTTTGCACACGTTGGCGAGTTGTTCTCTCTCCCAAATTCCGCCCTCAGCAATGATATGCGCCTTAGGTAAATCGTGGACCAGCTTGGACAAAAAGTCGCAATCAGGAATAGCTATTCCCCTTGTGCCGTCTGTGTAGCCTCTCATGGTCGAGCCGATATAATCAAAGCCCAACTTGTAAGCGTACTCTGCATCTTTGTAGTCGGCTGTGTCTGCCATAATCTCCACATTTGGAGCATTTTGGCGGATATAATCTACCAAGTCTTCGAGCTTTTCATCGTTTGGTCTTTTGCGAGATGTACAATCTAGTGCGATGACATCGCAACCACATTCTACTAGCTCTTTGACTTCTTTGAGCGTTGGGGTGATGTACACACCGCTGTCCGAATAAACAGCCTTGATAATGCCAATAATAGGCAAGTCAACACGAGTCTTGATATCCTTGATGTCTTCTACTCCGTTGGCTCTGATACCTACGGCTCCCCCCTTGTATGCTGCATAAGCAAAATGCTTCATTATGCCAAGTCCGTGCAATGATTCGCCCTCGATTGCTTGGCAAGATACGATAAGTCCTCTCTTCAAATTAGGCATTGTTATTCTCCTTTATCCATTTTGTTGTTATTTTTACAAAGTCAACACTTTCGTGTTGGGTACTTGGCTCGTATAAAATTCCTATCTCGCCGTCCGCTAGCTGTGCCATTGAGCTGTACACGAACTCGCCATCTCGGATAGTTGCGCTGTATTGCCATGTTTCGCCATCATCATAAGACAATCTCACCACTCCGTTTTTGCGTGCCTTGGTGTGAGCTGCGTTTAGGAAAATGGTCGCTGGGCGGTCTTCATCTTGAATTTGGACTATGCTCAGCTGACAAATACATTGGACAAGCGTGTCGCTAAATCGAAAATTTTGCCAACTCTCGCCTCCGTCATAGCTATCGGCTAGGGCAACTCGCTTTTTGCCTGAGTGGTTGCGCATAAATATGCGTAAATGTCCGTCCTTGCACTGGATAACTTGACTCTCGGTCAAGCACTCGTTAGGGAATAGAAATCTGTCATTCATCTTGAAAATTCCTAGCCTTTTGCGAGTGTTGTTAGGGCTGTCGCCCATGCTCCAGGTCTTGCCTCCGTCATCGCTGTAAATGACTGCACAAGATAGCCATAGATTGCGCCCCCAACCTGTGTTGTAATAGACAGGGAAAACAAGTCTGCCATCATATTTGCCACCATGCACTTGAATTCCTATGCCCGGTCCTACTCCCAAAAAACTGGTGTTTGGGCGTTTGACTTGGTGATTTAGGCAAGTTGGCTGTGACCAAGTAAGTCCGTCATCATCACTCCAACATAGCATCAAGAAAAAGCTGTTTTGTTCTTTGAAATCTCCATCGCCGATATAATAATTGCCCTTGTATGTTTCGCCCTCGTACACATTGCCCTTGCTGTCGCACTTGTATGCGGTCGCTTGGTCTGCCTTGTACAAAGTGTCGCCACGGACAATATATTCTTCGCCGTGGCAATAGACAAGTCTTTCGCCTTTGGCTGTTTCGCCCACTCCCTTGCGAGATGACAAAATGCCTACCCCTGCCGGTGTGTGGTCATACAACATAAAAATGCGGTCGTTGTAGCTGTCATACAAAAGTGCAGGGTCAATAGCCGCCGATGCTTTCATTTTCTCGTTGCCCACTTCTTCGACTACCACAATTTTGTCTTGCCAACTCTTGCCGTTGTCCGTGCTTCGTCTGACAATTTTGTCGATACGGTTTGGGTTGTCGCCACCGCCATAGTATCTCTCATCTGCCGCCGCAATCACTGTGCCATGCTTGGTGGTGATGATAGAAGGTATGCGGTAGTTGCCTTGTCCGCAAGTTGATTTGCTAAATAGCTGTGTAAAATCGTGCATAATTCTCCTATCTTATAGTCATCGAAAATGTGTATTGGTATTGTTCGCCACTGAATAGCGACAAAATATAAGGTTTGTCTTTTAGCTCTCTGGTGACTGGGTGACAATCTGGTGTCGCAAGCCATGGCTCTATGCAATAGTATCCGCCCTTGTTCTCCCACGACCACAAGCCAAGTATTGGGGCTGTGGTAATGTCGAATGTCACTCTCACGCCGTCCGCTCTCACTAGGTCGAACACTCTCGGAATGTCATCACAAAGTAGCACGGTTGGATAGCTGTCCATAAGCTCTTTGGTAAGCTCTAGCCTGCTGACTTTGCTAAGCTGTGATTTGCCCAAAATATATTTGCCCTCGAACAAGTCTAAATTGTTCGGACAATACTCTCTGCCAAAGTCAAGATAGTTGCCACTGAGGTCATCTCGCTCTGCACCCTCTTTGGCTGGCAATGCCATGGCAGGGTGTCCACCCATTCCAAAATACATTGGCTTGTCATCGAGATTGACAACTTTCATTGTGGTGTACAAAGTGCGGTCAACAACTTGTCTTGTCACCTCGAAATCAAACTTGAACGGATATGCGACAAGTGTATCCGCCGAATATCTAAGCCCCAACACTACCCTGTCTTGGGATAGCTCTCTTAGCTCGAATGTGGCACTCTCGCACAAGCCGTGGATAGGCATATCATAACGCTTGCCATCTACGGTGTACCAGCCGTCTTGCATTCTGCCCACGAATGGAAAAATGACTACGTCTTGACCTGTCCAACTGTCCTCTGAGCCTTGCCAAAGTAGCTGAGCGTTGCGTGATTTGTCTAGAATGCTAGTAAGCGTTCCGCCTTGCTCGGCGACACTCACTTCCAAAAAATCATTGTTTATTGTTTGCATATTATCTCCTTGTTTGATTATACCATAGCACGCCCGACTTTTCAATATTATATTTTACAATTTGAATATACTACTTGATAGATAGGCAAAATCATATTATAATGTATATGGAGGCTATTATGAACAACAAAATGCTTACAAAATATGCAAAACTGGTCGTGGAAGTGGGAGTCAATCTCCAACCTAATGATACCTTGGTCATCAACTGCACTCACGAGGGCTTGGAACTTGCTCGCAATATCAGCAAGCAGGCTTACCTCGCCGGCGCTAGAAAAGTCGAGTTTATGTTCTCTGATGAGCAAATGGCTCTGCTCAATTATACCTATATGTCCGAGCAAGATTTGACCACTCTCGACAAGTGGTATGTGGACAGATATGACCACTTGGTAGACACTCGTTGTTGCTATATTTCCATTTTGGCGGAAGACCCTGATGTATTCGAGAATGTCGACCCTTTGCTCCTTGCCAAAGTTTCGAGGGCAAGGCATGTCGCTCTCAAAAAATATTTCAATGCCGCAACTTCCAACCTTATCCGTTGGTGCTTGTGCGCTGTGCCTAACGACAACTGGGCAAAAAAGATTTTCCCTGACTTGCCTCGCAAACAAGCTGTGAACAAGCTGTGGGATATGATTTTCAAAACAATGCGACTAGACCAATCTAACCCTGTTGAGGCTTGGCAAAACCATATCCAAAGATTGGAGGAGCTTAGCGAATTCTTGACCAATTCTAAGTTCTGCAAGTTCGAGCTGACCAACAGCCTTGGCACTAACCTAAGCGTGGGTATGCCAAAGGGCTATTATTTTAGCGGTGGTCACGAAAATAGCCAAGACGGCATTGGCTTTACTGCCAATATGCCTACCGAGGAAGTTTTTTCGCTCCCTGACAAACACAATGTCAATGGTATAGTTTACTCGGCTCTTCCGCTCATTCACAACGGTAGCTGTGTGGACAAGTTTTGGATAAAATTCGAGAATGGCAAAATCGTGGACTATGATGCCAAAGTGGGCAAGGATACACTTAAAGGTATCATCGAAAGCGATGAAGGCTCGCACTATCTTGGCGAAATCGCATTCGTGCAATATGACTCGCCTATCCGCAACCTTGGTACTCTTTTCTACAACACTCTGTTCGATGAAAATGCCTCTTGCCACTTGGCTATCGGAGAGGCTTATCCGATGATAACCGGCATAGAAAATATGAGCAAGTCTGAGCAAGAAAAAGCAGGCGTAAACTCTTCTTGCACGCACGTTGACTTTATGTACGGCACCATAGATATGAGCGTCGTGGGCATCAAAGAAAATGGTGAGAGAGTGGATATTATCAAGGACGGCAACTTCGTGTGCCTGAGCAAATAACAATACCCAAAAAACAACAAAACCGACCAATAACTCGATACAGGTCGGTTTTTTGTTGCGATTTTGGCTCGGTGTCGATTGCCACCAAAGCATAGTGACATCTTGCACTGATTGCATTTTGCTTTTGTCTGTTTAGAATAAGCTTTGTATATCTTTATGCTTATTGGGATAGCCTGTTGGGCTGTATGGATTTTAGCTCTAAAAAGTTGTCAAACTGACTTCTCCGCTGTCTAGGGTGTATATGCCGTCTGGACATTGGACAACTAGTCTTGCGCTGTCATCTATGCCTACCACAATGCCTTGGTGGGTGGTGTCGTTGAGTCGAAATCCTACCATTTGGTCAAGCAAAAAATTGTCGCTGCGATATTGGGCAAGCATAGATTGCTTGTCTAGGTGGGTGAGCATATCTCGCACTTGGGCATATACCTCGGCAATGAGTGCGTTGCGATCGATGATGATATCTTCACTCAAAAATGCAAGTTTTTGGTCTATCTCGACAGGGATTGGCTCGATTGGGCGGTTGACGTTGATACCTATGCCAACGATGAGTTTTTGTACATTGGAGCTGTCCATTTGTACCACCTTGCAAAGTATGCCTGACAGCTTTTTGTGGGCAAGGTATAGGTCGTTTATCCACTTGATTGTAGGGCGAATGCCGGTGATATTTTGGATAGCATTGCATGTCGCAACCGCAACCGCAGGGGTGAGCAATACACTATCTGTCAGCGGACAATCCACGTCTACCAACATACTCATATATATGCCGGTGTACTTGGGCGAAAAGAAAACTCTGCCGTCCACTCTGCCCTTGCCTTGGCTTTGTCCTTCGGCGGTCACCAATCGTATATTTTGCCCTGCAAGATAGGCTTGTTCTAGATAGTCGTTGGTGGAAGTCACGCTGTCCAACACAACCGCCTTGTCGCCTATGCTCTCGGTCAATTTTTGCTCGTCAAGATAGATATATTTCATATATTCATTATACAAAATACCGCTAAGTTTTTCAACAAAATAAAGCAAAAAGCTAGCTCTAAATATCTGCCACATTTGCCTGTCGCTTACTTGGAGTTGCAACCTATGCTATGGTATATTCACCAGTCACACATTTTGCACTGCCATTGGATAGCATACAAAAAGCCACTGCAAAGAGTGGCTTTGTTTTTCATAATTCCAACTGAAAGAATTAGTCTTGTTGGTCTTTGTTGGTCTTGTCTTGGCTGTTTTCCTCGGTGAGAGGTTGCTCTTGCTGTGGCTCGGCTGGTTGCTTCTCTTTGGCTTTTTCAGCTTTTGCCTGAGCTTTTTCTTCCTTAGCTTGGGCAATTTTGTCAGATAGGTGTGTGTGCTTTTTCTCTTCCACAATCTCTACCTTTGGAGCTTCTTCCTTTTGGTCGTTCTTGTAAGAATTGGTCTTTTCCATACGAGCATCAATGCTGGCAATAACTTCATCAGCTTGCTTGCCATCGAAAAGCATTTCTACCTCGCTGGTGTAGATAGTTTCTTTGTCGAACAAAACTTTGACCATGTTGTCAAGGATAGACTTGTTGTCTTTCAAAATTTGGATAGCCTTGGCATAGCACTCATCAATGATACGCTTGATTTCGCTGTCAATCATATCGCCGATTTTTTCGCTGTAGCTGTGTTGAGCGCCAAAATCTTTGCCAAGGAATACTTCTTGCTCTCCGCCTAGGAAAATTGTGCCGACCTTGTCCGACATACCCCATTCGGTAACCATTTTACGAGCAATAGACGTCGCTCTTTGGATATCGTTGGATGCACCTGTCGAGATGTCTTGGATAACAATTTCTTCGGCAGCTCTTCCGCCAAGCATCATTGTAATCATGCTGAGGAGCTTGTTCTTGGAGATATGGCTGTCATCGTTCTCCGGGCGAGTGAGGGTGTAGCCTGCTGCCATTCCACGAGGAATGATGCTGACTTCTTGCACTTCATCACAAAGTGGCAATACTTTGGCAATGATTGCGTGTCCTGACTCGTGATATGCGGTGATACGCTTGTCGCTGTCGGTGATAATTCTGCTACGCTTTTGTGGTCCTGCGATGACTTTGTTGATAGCCTCGAGAATATCTTCCATAACAATAACTTTGCGGTCTGCTCTTGCTGCCAAAATTGCGGCTTCGTTGAGCAAGTTCTCGATATCAGCTCCGCTAAATCCACTGGTCATACGAGCAAGCACTTTGAATGAGATTTCGCTGGCAAGTGGTTTGTTGCGAGAATGCACTTTGAAAATTGCCTCTCTGCCCTTGACGTCAGGAGTGTTGACATAAATTTGTCTGTCGAATCTGCCTGGTCGCATAAGCGCTGGGTCAAGTATGTCCACTCTGTTGGTGGCTGCCATAATGATGATGCCGTCGTTCTTTTCAAAGCCGTCCATTTGGACAAGGAGTTGGTTGAGGGTTTGTTCTCTTTCATCGTTGCCGCCGCCAAGTCCTGCACCACGGTGTCTACCTACTGCATCGATTTCATCGATAAAGATAATACATGGCATATTCTTCTTGGCTTGGTCGAACAAATCTCTTACACGAGCCGCACCAGTACCTACGAACATTTCTACAAAGTCCGAACCGCTGATAGAGAAGAATGGAACGTTGCTCTCGCCTGCAACTGCTTTGGCAAACAATGTTTTACCTGTTCCCGGAGGACCTACAAGAAGTACGCCCTTTGGAATACGAGCGCCAAGTCCTGTGAATTTTTGTGGATTTTTCAAAAACTCTACAATCTCGGCAAGCTCAGTTTTTTCTTCTTCTGCACCTGCAACGTCTGAGAATTTTACTCCCACGTTCATATTGAGTCTGGCGTTGGTCTTGCCAAAGTTCATGGCTTGCTTGTTGGCTCCGCCTGCTTGCTTGAAGATGATGAATATCACGACCGCCATCAAAAGTAGTGAGCCGATTGGGAACAAAAGCGTGGTCAAGGTCGAGCCTGCATTTGGGTCGTCGTACTTGACAACTGGTGTGTTCTCTAAGCCTTTGAGAGTGTCGGCAAGCTCTACTCTAGATGGTATTTGGACATAGTATGATGCCATTTTGCTTGGATTCTTCAAGAACTTGTCTCTGGTGGTTGAAGTGCCTTTGAGCAAAACATAAGCCTTGTAGCCACCCTCGATATAAATGCTGTCTACTTTGCCCTCTTGCAAGTATTGCACCAAAGAATTGTCACCTTGGTAAACAAGTTCCTTTGGTCCGTTGCCAGTGCCGAGAAGCATCCATATCAATACAAGAATAAGTATTATGGATAGTGCTAGCCCTATATATTTTACAATATTTGACGTCTTTTTTGTCACGTTTTTCCTCCACGAAGTTAGGATTTCGATAATCTTTTTCAATAATATATGATAATATAATTGTTTCCAATAGTCAAGTATAAAGCAATCGCAAGCCTTGTGTGGAGTGTAAAAATTAGTTAAAATCTGTACCAGTCAGCACTTTGAACGCCCTTTTTGCCACCTCTTGCACGAATTCTTCATCACGAGTTTTGAGTTCCAACATTCTGTCGCCATCGCTCTCTCCCACAATCGCCATAACCCCAATATCGCCTATCCGCTTGCGTTTGGAAGAGAATGCTCCGCCCGGCAAAATGCCTTGATCGGTAAGCTTGATTGTGCCAACGTCCTCTAACTTGCCCAATGTCGAATCTACCACGATGACAAGGTCACCTCGATGTCGCCGTTCTATCATTTTGGCGTACTCAGCCACATTGAGCGCCGTGATTTGGTGGGCTGTCGTGCCGTATACATACGCCTTAACTCCCCTAGCTCTGAGCATATCGCCCACCCTAGGTCCTACACTGTCGCCTACTACTCGAGTAGTTCCAATACATACAAAAACCATTTTTTTCATACACCGATTGTACCCCTGAGGCGATTTTTTATACCCACTTTGACTATCTCTCGATATTTTGGCAAGACTTGTTTGTGTCAAACAAGCCGTTTGTTATATTCCTGTATGATATATTTTACATTGCGGTATACAATATTATCTTGACAAAATACATATTATATTTTATAATCAATAGTAGACAACTATTCGGGGGTGGAGTTATGTTCTCAATATTGGGATTGCCACAATTGCCTATATCTTATGCAACCATTGGAGCGATTGTTATATTGCTACTTGGTCTTATTTTGGGCAGCTGCAGAGGTCTGTTGAAGTCAATTTTTTCGATAATTTCGACCATTGGCTCTATCGTGGCGGCTATGTTCGCTATGCCTTATGTAAGCAACTTTTTGTTGCAACAAGAATTCGTTAAAAACATGGGCGAGATTGGTGCAAAACTGGTAGCCGTGCTATCATTTGTCATCTCTTGGATTCTCGCTTATCTCATACTCAAACTCATCTTTGCTATCATCAACAAAATCATTCCTGATGGTGGAGCTTTGAGCAAAATCAACCGCTTCCTTGGCGGTATATTCGGCATTGCAAGTGCATTCTTGGTAACAATTGTCCTAGCTTATCTCATCAATATGTTCCAAAATGTTGGTTTCTTCCAATCAATCGTGGAGAATGCAAATACCGACCCTGTTGGTGCTTGGCTGTTCAGCAACAACCTACTCGAAAAAATCTTGGCTTGGCTGGGCGAAAAAGTCCCTGCTATCAAGCAATTTATAGATTCTATCAGTGGCAAGCTTCCACAAAAAGCTCCAACCGCTTAGAAAAATATACTTATCCAATTACCAAACAACCCCAAAAGTCCACTACATATTATGGTGGACTTTTTTATTGTCGCTCCAACCGCCCATTCGAGCAAACACGCCACACCACCCAACATACAAGTTGTCACAACTAGATAAATTTTGTTGCGACCCACACCGCTCACCCAACACGCAAGCGTCACCACGGCAACACTTGCCAAAAAGATTGATATATATTCTACCCAAAGCATATTTATGTTTATTCTGTCTGAGAGATATTTATACAATTTTTGATTTGTTAGTTGATTTAGTTTTGCATTTTGGCGATATGTATCGAGTTTTTGATATGTTTTGGCACAAAATTGTGGACTATGCGGAGCGATAATTGCTTGGGCAATCTGGTTTGTTTGGAAAACATTGGATAGAGCAATAGCTATTTCGGTGGAACAAGTTTTGTCATATTTTGGTAAAGTCTCCTTGCCCTAGCCGCAATGGACAATACTCAACAGTGCTAAAATACCGCTATTTTACTAGCTTGGGACAGGTTTTGAAAAAATTGCCTCGCTATTATATAAAATCGCATGCAAAACTAATATTGGAATATACTTGCAAAAGCTCATAAAAATGGTATAATGGGTATATGACTACTTCAATTTCTAAATGGCATAAATTGGACAATTCGGCAAAAATATATCCGATGATGGCAGGAAAAAACAACGAAAATCTTTTCCGCATTACTTTCGTGATGTATGAGCCTGTTCAGCCAACAAAACTACAAGAAGCTTTGGAGCTTACTTTGGAGAGATTTCCGTCTTTCAAGGTTATGCTCAAAAAAGGTATGTTTTGGTATTATTTTGACCACAACGATATGCCTATCAAAGTCTATGAGATGGACTCTATACCTACTCGCAAAATAGTGACAAGTAAGAAAAACAATGGCTATTGTTTCAAGATAAGCTACTATAACAACTTGATTGCGGGCGACTTTTTCCATGCATTGTGCGACGGCGCAGGCGCTGGCGAATTTATGAAAAGCTTGGTTTATACATATCTGAGCTTGCTCGGCAAAAATATACACCCTGAGCAAAAGATTTTGACAGTCAACACTCCTATCAATCCAAAAGAATTGGAGGACAGCTTCCTTGCCAACAGCAGAAAAGTCAAGCTAAAAGACCTGAAAATCAACTCTCTCAAAGGTAGCAAAGAACCTGCTTACCTCATCGATGGAGTGAGTTTTGAAGATGGCGGACTGGGCGTAGTACATTTGTACTGTCCTGTCAAAGACTTGATTGCTATATGCAAACAAAAAGGTTGCACTGTGACCGAATTGTTGGCAAGCATTTTCTTCTTGTCTATCTATGATGCCAAAATCAAAGGAAAAGTGGAAAACGCTAACAATATTCAAGTGTTCTGCCCTATCAATTTGCGTAAAATGTTCGGCTCTGTTTCACTTCGCAACTTTTCACTTTTCTCTCGTATAAGTGCCAATCCAAATGAAGATATGGAACTGGACAAGCTCATAAGCATTGTGCATGACTCATTACAAAGAGATATGGACAAGGACTTCATCAAAGATAAAATCGCTACTACCGTTATGGGCGAAAAATTCTTCCCTATGCGTATTATGCCACTGGTGGTAAAGCAACTCATCTTCGACATTTCCAATCTTTTCTTTGGCAACAAGAAAAAGACAGCTACTTTCTCCAACCTTGGCATTGTGGACTTGCCACAAGATATGAAAAGCTTCGTCAAGAGTACTTCTTTTAGTATAAGTGTCAACCAAAACACTCCTCTATCTCTCTCTGCTGCCACAACGTTCGACACACTTTGTTTGACTTTTACTCGTTGTGTAGCCGATACAGATATTGAGAGAACTTTTGCAAAATATTTGACAGACCTCGGACTCGATGTGTCCGTAAATAGCAATATGTGGGAGGTGGAACATGCGTTGTAATTTTTGCGGTGTAGAAGTCGATGACAATGTGCTAGTTTGTCCGCTCTGTCACGAAAAACTCGATGGATACGACAGCCAAAAGCCTGCCCTCTATCCACCTAAGGGAGTGCAACCTAAAAAAAGACGCTCTCATGTGTCTTTCACTCGCCTATATTGGGGCATTGGCATTGGCGTATTTTTGGCAGCAATGGGAGTAAATCTTGGAATCAATCCTACTGTACAATGGTTTTGGTTGGTGGGATTGCTCATTGCTTATGCGTACTTGCTCGTGCAGAATACCATTTTGTCCAACTCCTCAATCGCTGTCAAAGTGCTACTCCAATGTTTGTTGGTTGTGGGTCTGCTATTTAGCTTTGCGGCAGTGTTTGAACAATGGGACCCAAAATCTCAGCCTTCGTATTATGTCACCCAATATGCAATGCCACTCACCTTGTGCATAAGCAATATCGTGATGGTAATATTCACTTGGATATGGGCAAGAAGACACCCTGTAATACTGGTAGATTGTATATTCTTGCTTTTGCTAGGCTTCCTTCCTATCATCTTGTATGGCTGTAGAGTAATTGAGATTTTGTGGCCATCTCTCGTGTCTGCCGTGTTCAGTGCAATCAGCATTTTGTTGTGTTTTGCATTGGGTCATAGAGCAATCAAAGAAGAGGCACAAAAGAAGTTCCATATGTAAAAATTATTGATATGTATTGAGTTTTCGAGGCATAGCGATATGATTGTCGCTATGCCATTTTTTATCTAATGCCCCAAAAGCCTTACCCAACATGAGTGTTGGATATACAAAACATGCAAAACATTGATTTACTTCCCATTGTACAAATACAACTCTCGTCGGTTGAGTTTGGCAGCCGCAACTTCCTTGTTTGTCGCTTGTAATACTGCACTCAGTGTTGGTTGCTTTTGACAGCCACAACTCCCTGCCACTTAAAATATCGTCGGTATAAAACTCTCTAAGCACAAAAATAGCTCACTAGGTTGACTAGTGAGCTATTCTATTGTGTTGTCAAGTGTTATTCTTGAGTCTCATCAGTTGGAGCCTCTTCTGTGCTTGGCGCGTCGGTTGGAGCTTGCTCTTCTTCAAACTCTTCATCGGCATGTGGCACAATGGTGAATGCAACAACATTGCTGTCCTCATCTTTCATTCTCATAACCTTTACACCTTGGGTATTTCTACCAATCTTGGATATTTCGTTGGCTCTGATACGAATGATTGTGCCGTTGTCTGCAATAATCATAACATCATCGGTGTCTGGGTTGACAAGTTTTAGGTTGACAATGTCGCCTGTCTTGTCGTTTAGCACGCCTGCCTTAACGCCCTTTCCTGCTCTGCCTTGCAAAGTATATTCGGATATGTCGGTGCGTTTGCCATAGCCGTTGGATGTGATAGTAAGCACTTCACAATCTTCTTTGACTTTGGTCATATCCACTACATATTCGCCCTTTTCTTTGTCAAGTTTGATTGATTTTACACCTTGGCTTGATCTACCTGTTGGGCGGATTGTGTTTTCACTGAATCTGATACACTTGCCACCGCTAGATGCCATGATGATTTCATCTTCTCCGCTGGTGAGTTGAACACCGATAAGCTCATCATCATCTACCAATGTGATAGCAATCTTACCATTGGACTGAATTCTCTCGAATTCTTCTACACTGGTCTTTTTGATGAGTCCTTGCTTGGTCGCCATCATCAAATACTTGCCTGTACTCTCATCTTTTGGAATTGGAATATAAGCATTGATGTTTTCGCCCGGCTCGAGGTTGAGCAAGTTGATAATAGCTCTGCCCTTGGCGGTACGGCTTGCTTCTGGGATTTGGTAGCCTTTGATACGATATACCTTGCCTTTGTTGCTGAAGAACAATACAAAGTCGTGGGTAGAAGTTGCGATAACGTTCTCTACAAAGTCCTCTTCCTTGGTCTTGTGTGCAGATACACCTACACCACCACGCCTTTGAGCCTTGTACTCATCTACTGGCATACGCTTGATATAGCCGTTGTGGGTAATAGAAAGTACCACATCTTCTTCATCGATAAGGTCTTCGATGTCAAGGTCAGAATAGTCATAAGTGATTTCGGAACGACGCTCATCGGCATACTTGTCTTTGATTTCAAGCATTTCTTCCTTGATGATTGCAATCACTCTCTCTGGCTTGGCAAGAATGTCTTGGAGGTCTGCGATAAGCTCCTCTAGCTCTGCCAATTCTTGACGCAACTTGTCCACTTCGAGAGCTGTCAATCTTTGGAGTCTCATCTCGAGAATTGCCACTGCTTGTCGCTCGGACAACTCGAATTTGTTGCAAAGATTTTCGATTGCAACTTGTCTTTCGGTAGATGCCTTGATTGTTGCGATAACTTCATCAATGTTGGCAAGTGCTTTGACAAGTCCTAGCAAAATATGCTCTTTTTCTTGTGCCTTGGTCAAGTCGTATTGGGTACGGCGAGTGATAACTGATTTTTGGTGTTTGATATACTCTTCGAGTATTTGTTTTAGGTTGAGTACCTTTGGAGTGCCGTCCACCAAAGCAAGCATAATCATAGAGTTGGACACTTGGAGTTGGGTATGCTTGTAAAGTAGGTTAAGCACAACTTGTGGGTTGTAGTCTTTCTTGATGTCAATCACAACTCTCATACCGTCTCTGTCGGATTGCTCATGAATGTCGGCAATGCCGTCCACTCTCTTTTGTTTTACAAGGTCGGCAATGTTCTCGATGAGTTTAGCCTTGTTGACTTGGTATGGAATTTCGGTGATAATCAAGCTTGATTTGCCATTGGAATGCTCTTCAATCTCTACCTTTGCACGAATGATACAATTTCCTCGACCTGTGCGGTAAGCTTTCTTGATACCGCTGCTGCCCATAATATATGCGCCTGTTGGATAGTCAGGAGCAGGGATATATTCCATAAGTTGCTCTATGTCAAGCTCTGGATTTTCGAGCAAAGCGATTGTTCCGTCAATAACTTCGCCGAGGTTGTGTGGTGGAATAGATGTCGCCATACCTACTGCGATACCGTCGCTACCATTGACTAGCAAGTTTGGATAGCGTGATGGAAGCACGACTGGTTGCTCTCTGGTGTCATCAAAGTTTGGATAAAAATCAACTGTCTTTTTGTCGATATCTCTTATCATTTCGTTGGCGATTTTGCTAAGTCTTGCCTCGGTATATCTGTATGCCGCTGCTGGGTCGCCATCGACAGAACCAAAGTTGCCGTGTCCGTCTACGAGTGTACAACGGATAGAAAAGTCTTGGGCAAGTCTTACAAGTGCATCATATACTGAGCTGTCGCCGTGTGGGTGATATTTACCAAGTACGTCACCTACGATGAGCGCACACTTACGATAAGGCTTGTCTGAGGTAAGTCCTAGCTCGTTCATATCGAACAAAATTCTTCTGTGAACTGGTTTTAGTCCGTCTCTTACATCAGGGATAGCACGTGAAACATTGACCGCCATAGCATAAGCTATGAAGGATTTTTTCATTTCGCCTTCGACTTCGACATCAACGACTTTGGTGCCGTCTAGCATTTCTAGAATATCTTTCTTTTCATCATGTTTTATATCTTTCTTAGCCATACTAACCCCCTATTAGACGTCAAGATCTTTTACAAGATTTGCGTTTTGTTCGATAAATTCTCTTCTTCTCTCTGGCTCATCACCCATCAAAAGTGAGAATACATCATCTGCTCTTTCGGCATCTTCCATGGTCACTCTGAGCATTGTACGTGTCTCTGGGT
Organism: uncultured Clostridia bacterium; assembly: GCA_945992255.1. GTDB lineage: Bacteria > Bacillota > Clostridia > Christensenellales > UBA3700 > HGM11368. The sequence goes on along the minus strand of CAMFVQ010000024.1, from coordinate 1,815 downwards.
TCATAGTTGTTTCCCAAAGTTGGTTGGCATCCATTTCGCCTAGACCTTTGTATCTTTGGATTTCTGCCTTGCGTTCGATACTTACAAGATATTCTTCGAGTGAAGCATCATCATAGAAGTATCTCTCTTCTTTGCTGCCTTTCTTGACTACTTTGTAAAGTGGTGGTTGGGCAATATATACGTGACCTTGCTCGATTACTGGCTTCATAAATCTGAAGAAGAATGTGAGGAGCAAAATACGAATGTGGCTGCCATCTACGTCCGCATCGGTCATACAAATGATACGGTCATATTTGAGCTTGCTAACGTCACAATCTTCGTTGATACCACAACCGAATGTGGCAATCATATTCTTGATTTCTTCACTCTCGAGTATGCGGTGAAGTCTTGCCTTTTCTACGTTGAGAATTTTGCCCCTGAGTGGCAAAATAGCTTGGAAACGCCTATCTCTACCTACCTTGGCTGTTCCGCCCGCAGAATCGCCCTCTACAAGGTAAATTTCGCACTTGCGTGGGTCTTTGTCTGAGCAGTCTGCAAGTTTGCCTGGAAGAGTGGTAGATTCGAGCGCACTCTTACGAGTCAAATCTCTTGCCTTTCTAGCCGCCTCACGTGCATTCTTGGCATTGATAGCCTTGGATATAATCTCTCTTGCTTCCTTTGGATTTTCTTCCAAAAATTCGCCGAATTTTTCGGTAAATGCCTTGTTGACAACGGCACGCATAAAGCTGTTGCCGAGTTTGGTCTTGGTCTGTCCCTCGAATTGTGGGTCGATGAGCTTGACACTGACAATAGCTACCAAACCTTCTCTGCAATCTTCGCCTGACAACTTTTCTTCGTTCTTCAAGAGTTTTAGGCTTGTTCCATAGTCGTTGAACAACTTGGTAAGCCCTGCCTTGAAGCCGTCAAGGTGAGTTCCGCCCTCGTGAGTATTGATGTTGTTGGCGTAAGAATAAATTGTTTCGGTGTAGCTGGTGTTGTATTGCATAGCAATCTCAACTTGGTATTCTTCGGTCTCGTGGTGAAGATATAGTGGCTCTTCGAGGAGTCCGCCCTTGGTGTTGAGTTGGTCAATATATTCTACGATACCGCCCTCGTACAAGAATGATTCTTCATTTTCTCTGAGTGGTCGGCTGTCTTTGAGAATAATCTTCAGTCCTTTGTTGAGGAATGCAAGCTCTTGGAGTCTGTGTCTGAGAATCTCGTATTGGAAATCAAGTGTCTCGAAAATGTCGCCGTCTGGATAGAATACAACCTTGGTACCATGTCTTTGGGTTGTTCCTATTTTGGCAAGTGGTCTTTGGGCAACACCACGATTGAATATCATCTTGTAAAGTCCGCCGTCTTGGGCAACCTCTACTTCGAGCCATTCGCTGAGCGCATTTACACAAGATACACCTACGCCGTGCAAACCGCCTGAAAACTTGTAGCCGCCGCCACCAAACTTTCCGCCTGCGTGCAATTTGGTCAAAACTACTTCAACCGCACTTTTGCCTTCTTTCTCGATAATGCCGGTAGGGATACCACGGCCATTATCTTGTACCGATATGGCACCCTCGTGAGTTATCTCAACCTCGACTGTGTCACAATAGCCTGCCATTGCTTCATCGATAGCGTTGTCCACTACCTCGAATACCAAGTGGTGCAAGCCTCTTTCATCGGTAGAACCAATATACATACCAGGACGCTTTCTAACTGGCTCTAAGCCCTCTAGCACCTGAATGTCATTCTGGTTGTAATGAGTCTTGTTTGTCTCGCTCATAACATTCTCCTTTTTATTGCGTGCGTGTACGCACGCATATTATTATAATATTATAA
>CAMFVQ010000023.1 GCA_945992255.1 uncultured Clostridia bacterium | reverse complement strand
TTATACATTTATTAACTTCATTTGCTTTGTTTATCATAGGAAGCAGTCGCATATCTATATAATCTTGAACATTCTTAGCCGAATTCAATTTATTAGATATAAGATTATTTTGGAATATTTTGTGTACTATCAAAACCCTATAATCATTAATCTCTTTGATAACGTCACACATTTCTGGTTGCAATGAAGTGAGCTTTTTTACTTCATCTTTAAGTTTTCCTAACGTCCATTTGTCAACGTATGTTTCATCGTAATATTTGTCGTATCTTTCACAAATTGCGCTCACACGCTCTTTCGTTAGTTCTCCTTGCTCAATCTCTTTTACCGATAATTCGTAGCATAGCAACTTTCGCAAGTTAAATTCAAACATTTGTGCCAACTCAATAAAGAATCCTATATTGGCGTAAAATGATATTCTCGTTTCATTACTTTCTTTTGCGATATCGGAATTGAATTGTATTGTAAAGTAACCACTCATATTAGAATCTGTTTACACGTGGCATTATACCTTGTGGCTTTGGAGATGAAATGGTGAACTCAATATGTTCTGTTTCAAATAAGGCATTAGAATCTTTATCAAATTGCTTTAGAACAAACGTATATTTCCCATAAGCTAAACCACCTATAGACTTGAAGAATGCTTCTTCATCTATTTTATATTTAGCTAGCATCATATTATCTTTGAACAATACAATTTCCGTACGAACATAATCTTCACAACAAGGTTGGAAGTAGATGTTAACTAAATCTGCACCTGTTGAAACTTTTATATTTGCAGTTTTAGTTCTTTCTTTAATAAGAGCATCGAGCATTTTTGCGTCATACAAACCTTTGTCAGCCGCAACAAATTTCAATTTAATAGAAAGAGCATCAGCAAAATTATCAATAAAATGCAATTTCAATTCTTTTGCGGGATTATCAAAATCTACAGGAATTACTATCATTATATTGTCAAAATATGAATGTTTTTCAAAATTAGTAGGTGCATATTTAATACCATCTAATTCAATAAACGATACTTTTAGGCCACTCAAAATAATATTATGTTTTTTAATATTATAGCTTTCATCTTGTTTTACTTCAAATTCACCATCCTTGTTTATAAAGCTGTTAAAATATGTTTTTGAGCCTACGGTCATATCTTTTGATACAAAACAAAGTGTTCTATCTAATATAAATTTTTGATATTTGTTCATCTTACTTTATCTCCTTCTTAAGAGAAAATACAAATTCAAGACAATCAGTAAGTTCTTGAAGAGTTAATTCTTGAACTTTATTTGATTCAGAATGTGCAATATTGTTTCTTTGAATTCTTAAACGGTTGAAAAGTTCTCTTTTTGCTTGCCAAGGAATTACTTCTTCTTGTTCATATTTACTATCAACTACTGAATAACCCCAACCATCATCACAATACCTTGTCTTAGGTCCGTTATCAAAATATTTTGTCATTCTTGCAAAGAAATCTTCGCCTTCGATTTTATAATCAAACTTAAGAATTGCATCAAACAATGAACATAAATCTAAAACAAAAAGCCTAATTTCGTTTCTGCCAATCAATTCAGAGAAGTGAGCATTATCTAAGTCCATAATAATTTTAGCTCTATCTTTAGCATCTTGTTCAGCTTTTGCTTTAGCATCAACTTTATCTTTTACGTGCTTATACAATAATTCCTTTTGTTCAAGAATATAGTCGTGTATTTTTTCGATACAATATTTTTCAACATTAAGTCCCCAAATCTTTCTCAACTCATCTGATTTGACAGAAGTATCTAATCCAAAAGTCATCTTTCGAGCTTCTTGTGCATACGTATCCATTATTTTCTTATCAATGCTATTTGTTTTGTCTGCAAAAAATCTAAACAAATTATAGACAACATCGACCCTTTCAGCTTTAGGTGTTGTTAATAGTTTATTTGCTGAGTCTTGACAATCAAGGTCTATTAAAAGTTCGAATAAATTCTTATAATTATCATTTTTAACACATTCACAAGCTATTTCAAAGTAATTATAATAACCACTATTGATAATTTCCTTTGCAAGCTTTAAATCTTCTAATTGTTTAATTTCATAAACTTGCAATATATTATCCTTAACACATTTAATTTTTAATTTTTCTTTATCAGAAATATCGCTATTAAGAAGTAAATGTCTTTCTATTTCTGAATCTGTCAACACGTAAGCATTAAAATCAAGTTTACCATTTATCTCGCTTACCAAGGCTTTATTATAATTGTTGAAAATGTTTATCCATTCTTTGTCAGACTTAGCGATAGCTGCTTGAATTGCTGCTTGACTAATAGTAATACATTTTCCGAAAATGGTTGTTATACCATAACTGATTGTATTTGTTCTAATTAAATAGTTAGAAGGAGTTACCTCATAGACAAGATGATAACCATAATCAGAACATTTATTATAAGCGTTAATAGTTTTCAAAGAATCTTCTTTTATTGCATCAATATATTTATGTAACAATTCAAATCTACCCGTAGAATATAAAGCCGTAATTATGTTTTGTTCAAGAAAATAGAAAACACCATTGATACAACCATAATCTCCAGCAGTGGTTCCGAATTTAATATTTTTAGAATTGAATGGAACATATGTAGAAACATATTCTACCACATCTTTTGGAACTCTTTTATCATTGTAAATCAAATCAAACACATCATCGCTTATTAAATATGCCGTATTTTTATCGTAAGTATGATTAAAAGAGCGATGTGTAATTCTAACATCAAAATTGCTTCTCAATTGTGACGCTTTACTGCCAACTCCAAAGCTTCTAATATCAATCTTTTCTAAGAATTGAATACTACCTGATAAACAAGCAAACTTAACTAATTCATCAATATGTTCATATAAAGCACCAACGAATGTAGATGCAGAATAATTATTTGGTTTAAGTGTAATACCGGAATTAACACAAGCATTAAAAATCTTAAAGCTATTATTTTTTATGATGCAGGAAATAGGTGTATTTTCATCCCCTTTTGGAAAATCATCAAAATACGTGTTTTTAACATATCCATATTTAATATAATTTTCGGCATCATCTTTTTCTATCAAATAATACATGCGTTTTGTTGCATCCATATCGTCAAGATTAACATTATCGACCTTTTTACCTGTCATTAAATAATCAATACTTACACCAAAAACTTCAGCAAGCGCAGGAAAAAATTCAACACTAGGAATACCACCTTCTTGTTCCCATTTGCTAACAGCCTTATCACTTACTTGTAATTTCTCGGCAAGTTCAATTTGTGTCCATCCTTTTGCTTTTCTTAATTCTACAATTGTTTTACCTATACTGTGTACCATAAAACCCTCCATTTTTTCTTGAAATTATTTTATCAAAAAACACCAAAAATGTAAACCTACTTATCATTGAGCTGGCTTTTGGAAAAATTGAAATTTACGCACGAAACTCTACGCTACGTAGAATTATAGCATAAATTAACAAATTAGTCAATACGTTCTAAAATAGGAATATCAAATAGTTTAATCTTTTGTGATATTTAATAATTTTAGATAAAAAGTGCCACAAAACGTGGTAAAATTGAAGCAGGTAAAGAAAAGTGCCATACTTCACACTTTTGCCTTAACCATATGGTAAACCCATATCTGTTTTAGAACATAGAAAAAGAACTTAGATTTTTACGTCTAAGTTCTTGTTTTCTTTTTAACCGCTTGAAAACTGCAATATGCTTAAATTTTAATTGTTTCTAAAAATCCCTATGTCTATTGCAGTTTTGCCCAAGCTCTTATTTGTCTTGACTACAATCTATATGATTGTGGACAATTATTTGCCAAGAATTTCGTCAGCCTTACCAGCGCAACCAAGAACGTTAACAAGTTTGTGTCTAACGATTTCTTTGATGTTGGCTCTAGCATCACCAAGATATTGTCTTGGGTCGAAGTGTTCTGGATGCTCATTGAAGTGCTTACGGATACCAGCTGTGCAAGCAAGTCTGAGGTCAGAGTCAATGTTGATTTTGCAAACAGACATACTAGCAGCTTTACGAAGTTGAGCTTCAGGGATACCAACAGCATCTGGCATTTTACCGCCGTTAGCGTTGATGATTTGAACGAAGTTTTGTGGAACAGAAGAAGATCCGTGCAATACGATAGGGAATCCAGGAAGTTTTTCAGAAACAGCTTCTAGAATATCGAAACGTAGTGGTGGTGGAACTAGTACACCGTTCTCATCTCTTGTGCATTGGTCAGCGGTGAATTTGTAAGCGCCGTGTGAAGTACCAATAGCAATAGCCAAAGAGTCAACACCGGTTCTTGTAACGAAGTCAATAACTTCTTCTGGCTTGGTGTAAGAACCAACTTCATGTTGAACTTCATCTTCGATACCAGCCAAAGTACCAAGCTCGCCTTCTACAGTAACGTAAGGGTGGTTGGTTGTGTCGTGAGCGTACTCAACAACTTTCTTTGTCAAAGCAATATTGTCCTCATAAGAGAGTGAAGAACCATCGATCATTACGGAAGTGAAACCGCCATCGATACAGCTCTTGCAAAGCTCGAATGAATCACCGTGGTCGAGGTGAAGACAGATAGGCAAACCGCTAACTTCTACAGCAGCCTCTACCATTTTGCGGAGATAAACTGGGTTAGCGTATTTTCTAGCACCAGAAGAAACTTGCAAAATAAGTGGAGCTTTCTCTTCCATAGCAGCTTCAACGATACCTTGGATAATTTCCATGTTGTTTACGTTGAAAGCACCAATAGCATAATTGCCTTCGTATGCTTTCTTGAACATTTCTTTTGTTGAAATAAGTGGCATATAAATATCCTCCAAATAGTTTTTTAACAAACTAAATGTTAGCACAATATCTCAAAAATATCAAGTATTTAATCAAAAAAGTATAAATCTAGCATTTACTAACACGCAAAATAGGTGTATAATACTATATGATAATTATATTATAGAAACAATGGGAGGTAGCAACCATGATAGTAGACAACAGAATAGAAAAACTAGCCCACAATCTTGTCAATTATTCTTGCGAAGTCAAGAAAGGTGAAAAAGTGCTTATCGAGGCATTCGGCATAGATTATCAACTGGTGAATTGTTTGGTCAAAGAAGTTTTTGCGGCAGGCGGATACCCATTCGTCAATCTCAAAGACAATCGCATAGAGAGAGAACTTTATAAAGGAATGAGCCAAGAGTTTGCCACACTTTGGGCAAACTATGACGGCTATCGTATGGACGATATGGACGCATATATTGGTGTTCGTGGCGGTGAAAACGCTTACGAAACAGCCGATATAGACAGCACCAAGATGAGCATTTACAACAGGCTCTATTCTTTGCCAGTGCATCACGAACGCCGTGTAAAGAACACCAAGTGGGTAGTACTCAGATACCCAACCCAAGGCATGAGCAGTATGTCAGCTATGAGTACAGAGGCTTTCGAGGACTTTTACTTTGATGTATGCAACCTTGATTATACCAAAATGGATGAGGCGATGACTCCACTTGTCGAGTTGATGAACAAGACAGACAAAGTGCGTATCCTAGCACCCAACACCGACTTAACGTTTTCTATCAAAGACATTCCTGCAGTCAAATGCAGTGGCAAACGCAACATTCCTGATGGCGAAGTGTACACCGCTCCAGTCAAGAACAGTGTCAACGGATATATCACTTACAACGCTCCAACCAGCAAGAATGGTTTTAGATTCGAGAATATCCGCCTAGACTTCAAGGATGGCAAGATTGTCAAAGCCAGCGGTAACAACGATGCACTCCTCAACGAGATTTTTGATACTGATGACGGCTCTCGCTATGTAGGCGAGTTCGCACTCGGTGTCAATCCATATATCAACCGCCCTATGGGAGATATTTTGTTCGATGAAAAGATAAGTGGTTCTATCCATTTTACCCCGGGCAGTTGTTATGATGAAGCTCCCAACGGCAACCAATCTGCTATCCATTGGGACTTGGTGCTTATCCAAACTCCAGAGTATGGCGGCGGCGAAATCTACTTTGATGACGTGCTTATCCGCAAGGACGGCTTGTTCGTGCCAGAAGAGCTACAATGCCTAAATCCTGACAACCTAAAATAAAGTAAATTGTCAAGCGAAGTGCAACAC
>CAMFVQ010000022.1 GCA_945992255.1 uncultured Clostridia bacterium | reverse complement strand
ATTTACGTGACTACAAAAAACAAGTAGGAATAAAAATTAAATAAAAAACTTTGTAAAAGCGCCGACATGTCCGTATTTTTGGACAGGTCGGCGTTGACTTTACTAAAATTATATAGTATAATAGTATCACAAAGCGAACATATGTTCTTATTTTGCTGTCAAATAAGACGTTTGCTTTAATTAAATATCGGGCAAAGGATTCCGTTGAATGCCAATGCTTACGTTCGCTAAAGAGTTGAAATTAACTGAAGCCGTATAAAGACGTTTATACGAAACTGCGAATCATTAAGAATTCGGCGAGCAGGTGTTACTCACATAAGGTGGGTTTTATCTGCTCGCCTTTTTCTATCCCCTGCGCCCGAAATAACTATAAGGAGACAACTATGAATAGAACAAGAGACAAACCCTAAAATATAGGTGTAGCCCACTACACTTTCTTGTGAAAGTAGTGGGCTCTGCGAGGCTAAATTTAACCACACGGTGCGGTGCGCAATCTTAAAAAAAGTAAGCAGGTTAAGAAAACCGCACCAAATGGCAATTTCCCGCTTTTTGCAAGCAGGTAAAGAGAATTGCCAATTTGTGCAATTTTGACTTACTTAAACAATCGGGAAACCCGATTTTATTCTTCTACCGAAATTAAAATTTTTATCTCAAAACAGCTTGACTATTCCGTATTAATACGATACAATATTTTTACTAACGTATAAAGGAGAAACAAGCAATGAGACAACCGAGAGCGGTAACAGACAAAAGGTATGAAGAGAAACACAAGGAAGAAAGAAAAGCAAAGAGCTTAGTTTGGGGAACGAGTATTCCAAGAAAGTTTGCGGAAGAAATCAATGAGTTTCTCTCTCAATACGGATTTACGAAAGTACAGTTAATTGAAGCAGGATATAAAGCATTGCTTGACGAAGCCGCTGAACACGATTTAGGTTTGGCAAAAATTATGGACGGCTACGACGACTTTTTCGAGAGTAAAAAGAAATAACGTTCTCTAACCCCTTTCTTCCTTATAGGACGAGTATCAATAACTGAAAGGCTACTCGACTTTCACATAAGGAGGATTATTATAGAAGAAAATAAAAAGAACAACGATGAATTACAATTCGCAAAAGGTAGAGTTTATCACCATTGCGATAAATACTTGAATTGCGTAAGAACCCGTGAGATTAAAATTGGGAATACAACTTACTGCATTATTTCAAGCCAAAAACCAAGCGCCAAGAGTTCGGCGTTTGATATAGCAAAAAGGTTAATCACTAACCAAGCAGAAAGTTTGGTAAATGACGAGCCTATCACAACAGAATCGCTTGAAGATTGCAATTCGGGAGGTAAAAAACAATGAATTTGCAATCGAATAAAAAAATAAAACATTTAGATGAGCAGTACACAGCCCTTTATTGCCGTTTAAGTTCAGATGACGACCTTGAGGGCGATAGCAACAGTATCAAAAATCAAAAGTTATTGCTTTCGGATTATGCGAAAGAAAATAAGTTTAGGAATACTCGTTTTTACATAGACGACGGTTATAGTGGTAGTAATTTTGAACGCCCTGCGTTTAAGCGTTTGCTTAACGACGTGGAAAACGGCGAGATTTCGACTGTTATCGTAAAAGATATGTCAAGATTTGGGCGTGACCATATTCTCGTGGGATATTACACCAAGTATTATTTACCCGATGCAGACGTAAGGTTTATAGCAATCTTCGACCAAATGGATACGGAAACTAATCCCGATGACGATATTATACCGTTTAAGAATATCCTAAACGAAATGTACGCAAAAGATTGTAGCCGTAAGATTAAAGCCGTTGTGAAAGCAAAAGGTAATTCAGGCAAACATATCTCATCTTTTCCGCCTTTGGGGTATATAAAAGACCCTGAAGACAAAGAAAAATGGGTAGTTGACGAAGAAGCCGCTTTAATCGTAAAAGAAATCTTTAATCTCTGCATTAAAGGTTACGGTCCGTGTCAAATAGCTCGAATTTTAACTGAACGTGGAATAGAAACGCCAACGATGTATTTTCATCGTAAAGGCATACCTACTCCGCATAAGATAAAACAAGATTCGGATGTTTGGAATATGCAATCAATCGTACATATTCTCGAAAACGAAGAGTATCTTGGACGCACAGTAAACTTTAAGACGTATAAGAAATCTTACAAATCTAAAAAGTATATTAAAAATCCAAGAGAAAATTGGGTTGTCGTAGAAAATACGCAAGAAGCAATAATAAACCAAGAAACTTTTGATATTGTTCAAAACCTTCGCAAAGCGAAAAGGAGAATATCCGATATGGGAACACCACATATACTTTCGGGGATGCTCTATTGCGCAGACTGTGGCGAAAAGATGTATCTTTGTAGATGCAGCACTATGAAACAAGCAGAATATTTTAATTGCTCTACTTATCGCAAGAAAAAGAAGAAGTATTGCACGTCGCATCAAATAACGGTTCACACTGTTATGGCAATGGTTAAAAACGACTTACGCTATACCATTCAATTTGCAAACGATAAAAAAGAAGCTTTTATGAGTATTCTAAAAGAGCGTACCGAAGCGAAGAACAAACGTGAACTTGCTTCCGCTATTGAAGAAAAAGAAGTAGCGGAAAAACGTATTGTAGCCCTTGATCAAATAATCCAAAGCCTTTACGAAGATAAGGTGTCAGGTAAATTATCTGAAGAACGCTATATTAAACTGAGCGACAACTACGAAGCCGAGCAAAAGGGATTAACCGAAAAAGTTAAAACTTTAAAAGCAGAAATAGAAAAAGCCCAAACCAAGTATGACAACATACAAAAGTTTATGGCTATCGTGAAAAGGTATAGTGACTTTGAAGAACTAACGCCCGAAATTTTGAGAGCGTTCGTGGATAAGATAATTATCTACGAAAAACAAAAGGTTGACGGACATATAAGGCATACAATAGAAATAGTTTACAACTTTGTTGAAGCGATTGAACTACCTGACTTTGACAGTTGGGACAAATTTGATTATTAAAACTGAATACGAGAAAAGGCGTGGCATCACGCCACGCCTTAACTTGTTAAATTGAAACCCTGCGGTTTACCGTAAAAATCCCTATGACTATTACGATAAAGTCCAAGCTCTTTTTTTTGCAAAAAAAATACTCTCCACAGATTGCTATGGAGAGCGATTTTACACATTTTCGTGCTATTTATTCGTTTTATGCTTTATTTGTAGCTTTTTGACTTGCTCTTTGATGAGGACTTGCCACCCTTGCCCACTGGCTTGGTAGCTGGTCTTGATGACTTGGACTGCCTTGAGTTGTAGGGCTTGCGGTTGTCATCTTTAGAGTATGCTCTTGGGCGTTTTTCCTTGAAGTCTTTGTCGTTTGACTTGGACTTCGATGACTTGGATTGGCGAGACTTGTCGCTTCCGCCTTTGTGTCCACTCTTTTCGCCTTTAGATTTTTCTTTGAGTCCCTTTTTCATATAGCGAATGTCGGTCTTTTCTTTCTTTGGCTTGTACTCTTTGTTCTCGGCAGGCTTTTTCATTTTTTCTTGGTCGGCATCTTCGATAGTGAGTTTGCGAGTGCCAATCATCAAGCCTTCAAGTTTTTTGAGTTCATTCTCTTTGCCCTTGACAACTTCCACAAAGCCGTATGTGTCACGGAGTTTGATGTCGGTCACTTCGTACACTTTGATGTTGGTTTTGAGAGTGATGATTTTGAGTACGCTGTCCTTATCGAGCATATCTTTTTTGCCCACATTGACAAAAAATCTTGAAGTGTTCTCTTCTACACTTGCTCGGTTGAGGCGGTTGGAGCTGTCCTTTGGCAAAGTAAAGCTGTCCGCAATCTCTGGAAGCTCTACATATTGGAGTGCATCGCCTGTGATTTTTTGATAGATAGGAATGTTGGCAGTTTGGTCGCCATCGATGAAAGTATATGCCACACCACCCTTGTTGGCACGAGCTGTTCTGCCTATGCGGTGTACATAGAAGTCCTCGGTGGTCGGTGGGTCAAAGTTGAACACTGCCTGAACATCGTTGACATCAATGCCACGAGCTGCAACATCGGTTGCAATGAGGATTTGAAGCTCTCCGCTCTTGAATTTTTTCATAATGCGAGTACGCTCGGTTTGTCTTAGGTCACCGTGCAATACCATAGCACTGCGGTTTTTGCTGATGAGGAGTTGAGCTACCTTGTCTGCACGCTTTTTGGTGTTGCAAAATACCATAACTCGGTCATAGTTATGCTCATCGATAAGTTTCAAAAGCAGACCTATGCGGTTGCTGTCTTTGAGTACAAAATATTGTTGGTCAATCTTTGGAGTATTCTCGCCCTCGATAGTTATCTTAACTCGCTTTGGTTGGTTGAGTTTGCTGTCAATAAGTGCTTGGATATCCTTTGGAATAGTTGCGGAAAATACCATTTTTTGGCAATCTTTTGGGCATTTTGCCATGATGCGTTCGATGTCGTTGCGGAATCCCATATCAAACATTTCATCGCCTTCATCAAGCACAAAAGTTTTCAATGTGTTGAGTTTTAGAGTTTTGCGTTCGATATGGTCAAGTACTCTGCCCACTGTTCCTACAATAAATTGGGGCTTTTTGCGTAAAAACATCAGCTGTCTTTGGATATTTTGTCCGCCATAAAGTCCTGCAACTCGTATTTTTTCGGAATATTTCAATACCTTGGACAACACTTCACATATTTGGATAACAAGTTCTCTTGTTGGACACAATACAAGCACTTGGGCAGAATTGTCATCTCGGTCAATCATTTGGAGTGCAGGCAAAACAAAAGCAAGTGTTTTACCTGTGCCGGTTGGCGCTTGACCTACCATATCCATACCTTGAAGTGCATACGGAATAACCCCCTCTTGGATAGGAGTTGGGGTAATAATATTCTCATCTTTCAACGCTCTAACAAAATTTGAGTCCAAATTTTGGTTTTCAAAAAAATTATTCATAAATACAATATACACTAAAAGTTGATTTTCTCCAAATGGTTAGGTATAATTAGGTTATGAAAACTGCAATTATTACTGGTGCTAGCAACGGAATTGGACAACAAATTGCTCGTTTGCTCGCCCACAACAACTACAATGTAGTCATCGGCTACAACACTGACAAGCTCTCTGCCCAAAAATTGGAAGAAGAACTTGTGTCGCAAGGACTCTCTGCAGTGGCTTGCCATGCGGATATTGCTAAGGCCGAAGATACGGCTCACTTGGCAAACTTTGCTTTGCAAAAATTCGGCAAAATTGACCTGCTCGTCAACAATGCCGGAATATGCAAAACTGGTCTTCTCATTGACCTGTCCGCTGATGATATCCAAAATGTTATTTCTACCAACTTGGTGGGAACAATCTTGATGAGCAAAGCCGTGGCTGGCCATATGCTATCCAATCAAAGTGGCAATATCATCAACATTTCTTCTATTTGGGGCGAGATTGGTGGCTCGTGCGAAAGCGTCTACTCTGCTAGCAAGGGCGGTATTATTGCTCTCACCAAAGCTTTGGCAAAAGAGTTGGGCTACAATCATATCCGTGTCAACTGCATTGCTCCGGGACTTGTCGATACAAAGATGAATTCCAACTTGTCCGAGCAAGACATAGCCGACATTGTGGAAGATATTCCTTGCGGTAGAATGGGCAATGTAGATGATATTGCTCAAGCCGTGCTTTGGTTGGACAGCGACAAAGCTAGCTATATCAATGGTCAAGTGCTATCTATCAATGGCGGTTGGAATTGCTAGGAATTGGACTTCAATCGTAAAACAAAAAGCTCACTACAACTAGTGAGCTTTTTTTGTAACTATTGGTGGATCCGTGTTATCTGTAGCTGGCTGTGATACCTGTCTCTGCGATAATCTTTTTGTCAATGAGTTCATTGAGTTTGTCTAGGAGAGCGCCATTGCTCTTGCCAGATACGACATATACACCTGTATCTTTTGGCATACCCTTGAATGTTTCTTCGGTGAAGTTGCAATCTTCGCTGTCGAACAATACTGAGTCAACATCACTGCCTTTGAACACATTTTCACCCATATTCTTTACACCCGGAATAACAAGGAATTGATTGAATCTAACACCTGCGAACGCATATCCACGGATAGTTTCGAGGTCGTTGCGGATTGCCTCATCGTCTAAGAACTTGAAAGCAGTCTTGGTCTTGTCGTTCTCTCTATAACAATCGTTGTATTCTTTGTCCGAACGGCTGTAAGTAGTATAAACTCCGATATAAGCAATCAACTCTTTACCATCGGCTGTCATCAATACAGAATGATTGAGGCGAACTTGGTTGGATTCGTTATCTTTTTGGAATTTGGCAAGTGGTTGCATTTTGAAGTTGGCATTGTCACCTGTCTTGATAGTGTGTTGGAAGTAAGAAGTGCGAGCAGAATAATCGTTGTTGAAGATAGCGAATGCACCATCGCCGATTTTCTCTACATTTGCTCCAATCTTGAAATCATTCTTGTACAAGAGCTTGTAACAACCGCTGAATGTGAGCTTTGGAATACTCTTCAAGCTGTCTGGAAGGCTGTTGTCATAATTGACATCCTCTCCTACTGCTTTGATAACTTCGAGAGAAGTGTTGTTGGTGAATACGCCCTCACCAAAGCTCTCTAGCTCAATGTCTTTGTCATAGTATACCTCAGAAAGTACGCTACAACCCAAAAATGCCTCATCGCCCATTTTCTTTAGATTTTTGCCAAGCTCAAAGTAAGAAAAATATGATGTTATGTTAGCAAAAGCACGTTTGCCGATTGTTTCTAGCTTAGGGAATTTGATTGGCTCACTCTTGGCAGAATTAAGTCTTGTACCCTCGAAAGCATTGTCGCCGATTGTCTTGACATTGTTGTTTTCGCCTATCTTAAAGTTTTTTAGATTGGTAGCCTTGTAAAAAGCATAATTGTCAACTGCTTCCAATCTATCACCAACTGTCAATGAAGATATTCCATAGCACTCTTCAAAAGCATTTTTGCCAATACTGATGAGGTCACTACTCAACACAAAACCTGTCGTTTCATCACTGCCAGTATATTTGAGTGCATTGCACTTGGCGAAAGCATAATCACCTATGCTTTGGAGTGTAGATGGGAGATAGATATGTGTAAGGCTGTTGCAACCATAAAAAGCTTTGTTGGAGATTTCTTTCAAGCCGTCTGGAAGTTTGACATATACCAATTTGGTAAGTCCTCTAAAAGCTTCATCATCAAAAGATAGCTTCTCGAAGCCTGCCTCGAACTCGATATTCTCAATCTCTTTGCCTGAGAAAGCATTGGCGCCAATGCCAACTACTCTCTTACCGCCAAGCTTGCTTGGAATGGTGATATTCTTGTCGTTGCCCAAATAGCCAACAATCTTACATTCTCTGCCTGTCGAGGTAATTTTGAAGTTGCCTGAAGTACTTTGATTGCCGTGTGTAGTAGCAAAATAAGATACCATAACGATACTTAGAACCATTACCAATATCAAAAGCACTGCCAAAGTTATTATTTTTGCGTTTTTGCTCATATTTTCTCCATTTTTGCACGATTTTTCGTTTATCAATTTATTATATCATAATCGACAACATAATTCAATAAAATTTTATAATTGTCTGATAGCTTTGAGTGCCATAGTTATGCCGTCCACGCAAGCTGAGGTGATACCGCCTGCATAGCCTGCCCCCTCGCCACAAGGAATAAGCCCTTGGATAGAGCTGTTGCCTCGCTCATCTCTCAGAATGCGGATAGGCGAACTCGACCTGCTCTCTACACCTGTCAAGATTGCTTCATCATCGGCAAACCCCTTGATTTTCCTATCAAAAGCCTTGATACCAAGCCTTAGGCTCTCGACAATATAGCTAGGCAAACAACTGCTCAAATCACACAATTCTACCCCCAAGTTGTAAGTTGGTTGGACTCTGCCAAGGCTGGAGGACTCTTTGTACCTCATCAAGTCGCCCACCTTTTGACAAGGTGCTTTGTAAGAATGTGAAACATTGTATGCCGCTCTTTCGTATTTTCGTTGGAGCTCTACACCTGCGAGAACATTGTCTGAGTGAAAATCTTCAGTTCCAACACCCACGAGCAAAGCACTGTTGGCGTTGACTCCGTCACGAGCGTGATAGCTCATTCCGTTGGTGACTACACAGTCCTCTTCGCTGGTAGCCGGTATGACATAACCGCCCGGACACATACAAAATGTATAACACGACCTGCCGTTGTCTAGGTGAGTGACAAGCTTGTAATCGCTAGCTCCCAAAGCTGGAATGTTTTTGCCATACTGAGCTTTGTTGATGTCGCTTTGCAAATGCTCCACTCTCACACCCATTGAGAAGGCTTTTTGTTCTATGGCAACCTTGCCTGAGAGCATCTCGAATGTATCTCTGGCACTGTGTCCGATAGCTAGCACACAAATGTCGGTGTCTAGCTCATATCGTCCTTGGGGACTGTCCACAACTATTGATGACAGCTGTCCCATATTCTTTTTGATGTCCACCAAAGTGTGTTGGAAGCGGTATTCTCCACCAAGTTCGACTATTCTGTTGCGTATATTTTGGACACAATCTACCAAAATATCCGTACCTATATGCGGTTTGGCTTGCCACATTATTTCGCTTGGCGCACCTGCTTTGACAAACTCGCTGAGCACAATGTTGATTTTGTCAGAACCTATACCTGTATTGAGTTTTCCGTCCGAAAACGTGCCTGCTCCACCCTCGCCGAACTGAATATTGCTGGAAGTGTCGAGCTTGCCACTCTTCCAAAATTTGTCTACGGTATTGGCACGCTCTGTCACGCTTTGTCCACGCTCCAACACAATAGGTTTTGCCCCTGCAAGTGCAAGTGTCAATGCGCAAAACATTCCTGCCGGTCCACTGCCCACCACTACTGGTCGCTTGCGTGGGAAAACTCTAACTCCGTCGAGCAAATACTCGATGTCGGTTGGCGGTTTGGTATAGCGGCTGCTCTCCGCCTTTGGATTGAATTTTAGATATTTGTCTTCATCAAGGAGTTGTACGGCAAGACTCAGCACGTACTTGATATCGCCCTTGTCACGACAATCCACTGACCTTTTGATGATTTCAAAGCATGCAATTTGGCTAGGTTTAACCCTCATCGTGTGGGATAGATGATTCTTGATGTCTTGTTCGCTGTGGATAAGCGGAACTTTGATATTATTGATTTTTAGCATTGTTGATATCCTTTGCGACTGCAAGCGCCGATGCCCATGCCCAATGGAGGTTGTAGCCACCGCACTCGCCGTCCACGTTAAGCATTTCGCCCATTGCCCACAGATTGGCAACTTTCTTTGATTGAAGCGTGTGATTGTCCCACTCATCGAGATTTAGTCCACCACATACCACCTGAGCATTGCTAAGACTGCCAAGTCCGTCGATGACCGCCGTATAATGCTTGCAAGTGTGGGCAAGCGCCTCGGCTTTTTCTTGACTCATCAACAACGACCTGTCCATACAAGTATTGCGTACAATATTGGCAGCGAGTGCTTTGTGTAGCACGCCCTCCAAAATGCCAATATATGGAGTGTAGGTGTCTTGGATAAATTGGGCAAGATCGCTCTCTGTCATATCTGGGACAAAGTCAATGGTCATAGTCGCCGACTTGTAACCACGAACACTGGCACGAGCAATATGCGATGACATACGGAAAGCCAAAATGCCTGAGATTGCGCCGTCTTTGAAAAGTAGCTCGCCGTTTTCTGCAAACTTCTTGCCGTCTATGTCTAGGGTTGCGCTCACTTTTGCCCTCACGCCGTTGGCTCCTATTATGCTCTTGCTTTTGAGTGGTACAAGGGCAGGAAAAAGCCTTGTCGTGGTGTGTCCAAAGCATGAAACAAGGTCATAACTGGACATACCGAAAGTCGCACGACTGCCTGTCGCCAACACTAAATTTTTGCAAAAATATTGTTGGGCATTGGTGGTGACTTGCCACATTCCGTTGGCTTGGCGGATAGATTGGGCTGTGGTGTCGCCAAATATCTGCACGCCGTTCATTTTCGCCATGGCAAGCAACACATTGAGTACGCTGTTGGCACTTTCGCTGTGCGGATAAATGCGAGTGTCATCGGCTTTGGTGCATAGTCCATATTGGGCAAATTTGTCCACGATATATGCAGGCGAAAACTCACCGACAATGTCTTGGACCCAATCGGTGTTGTATTTGTCCGCACTCATATCAAGGTTGGTAAGATTGCACTTGCCATTGCCTGTCACGAGTATTTTTTTGCCAACTTTTGGTGTTGCTTCGAGCAAAGCAACACTATGCTCATTGGCACATTCTATGGCGCATACCAATCCACTGGCACCGCCACCTATTATCAAAACATCAAAATAATTTTTCATAGCAATAGTATAACATAAAAGTTGGAGCTTGTAAATTTTGAAAAGTACTGTTTGGATACAATTGTGGCAAAATAGGGCTGCTACATAAAAAACGGCGGTACGAATACCGCCGTTTTGGTCGTTAAACTTACCTTGGCTTGGAGCGAATGGCTCTAAGCTTTGGCTACTTATGCAACGCTTACGTTGATTTCCACATCAAAAGTCAAATCAGACTTAGTTACCTTGTAATTGATTGTGGTTGACTTCAAAGTCTTTGCTTTGGTGTCTACAACAACTTTGATAGTTGCATCGGTTGCATCGGACACACCCAAGAAGTTTTGGGTGTCCACGATGTTGGCTGTGTAGGTAGACTCTGTGCTTCCTTTGTTCAACTTTTCATCTTTGAAGTAGCTGGATTGGAAAGCAAAGCCTGTGCCTGCATCGGCTGTGATGAGATTGTCGAACTCGAATCCTTCGATTTGGGTAATCTCACCATTGATATTGCTGTATACGACAGTATCGCCATTCTTCACGGTCAAAGACAATGTTCTGTTGCCTGAGGTTTGGGGCTTGTATGATGCGGCGTTGTAAATGTCAGCAATGCTAACCTTTACAAAACAACCTGTCATCGCTACTGTCAAAATAATTGTTAGTGCAAGTACTGCAATCAAATATTTCTTTTTCATTGTACACCTCCTTAGAACAACATTTTCTTTTTAGCGATAGCGAGTGCAACGCCCAACAAAGATACGCTTGCTGCGGTAGCTGCTGCGGCTGCTGCCCCAACATTTCTACCAGCTGCCTTAGCTGCAGCGATTTGAGCTTCGTTGACAACGGTATTTACATCCTCAACGAACTTCGCATAAGCTTCTCTTGCATTGCTGAGTTTTGCATTGTCGATATAAGACATATCTTGAGCGGCAATCTTGCTGATCATTTCTTCAATCTCTTTCATCACTGCAATATCTTCAAAACCGAATGTATCATTGATTGTGTCGAGCTTTGCATTGATTGGAGTTGGGTCAACGCCAGTCTTAACTGCTGTCAAGGTTACTTCGTTGCTCGCGTTGTGGTTGTCATCACCTACAAGTCTTACAACGATTGTGTAGTTTGTTTCTGCCTTGATACCATTGCCGAATACATTGCTCTTTTGCCAGTTGCCGTTTTGGAGCTTGTATTCCATTTTTGCTGTACCACCATTTACGGTGAGTTTGTTGTAGTTTGCTACTACGCTAAGTCCCTTGTTGGTCAAAGTTTGGTTAGCTTTGGTGATGTTCAAAGTTGCTGCCACTTCTTCTGCAAGGTTGTAGTTTGGATCAGTGATAGTCAAAGCTACTGCATATTCGCCTGCATTGATAGCTTCAGCTGCTCCGTTGTAAGTCAAGGTGTAAGAAGTGATTTCATCGCCTTCGAGTACACCCTCGAACTTAACACTAGCTTTGATTGCACTACCTGTGTAAGTTGTATCAGCTACTTCGATTGTTGCTGTTACATCTTTCTTGGTGATAGTGAATGTAGCTGGCTCGTGAGCTGCAAGTGTGTAGTTGTTGTCACTGAAAATTACATCTACAACGTAGTCGCCTGCATTGATAGCATTCTCTACAACATTTTCGCCTTGCTTGTAAACGATGCTATGTGCAACTTCAGTTACGCCCTCTGGCAAGTTGCCGAATGTAGCGGTAGCTGTCTTAGCTGTTTTGTTGTATGCAAGCTCTGTTGGGAGTGTGAACGCTACGGTCAACTCTCTAGCATTGATTGTCATAGTAGTTGTAGCGTCGACTGTGTAGTTGCCCTCAGCGATTGAAACAACAACTTCGTATTCGCCTGCGCCCTTTGCTTCTGTGGCTCCGTTGTAAGTGATAGTCACTGCTGGAGCAGCCTCACCATTTACCATACCCTCGAGAGTTACTCCCATTACCTTGGCAGTATTGTCGAAAGTGAGGTCATCTGGTTGGGCAAAAGTTGCTGTAAGAGCTTTCTTGGAGATATTCATCTTCACGCCCTCTGGCAATACAACATCATAGTTGTCGTTTGCGGTGGTTGAGAATGTTACATCGATATCTGCGCCTGCATTGGTGGTGTTGGTGTAAGCATTGTTTACTGTTACCACAACATTGTCGCTTTCTACGAATTGTAGGCTACCTTCGCCGTAAGCCCACATATCCGCATCGGCTGGCTTGTTGTCACCATAAGTTACGTTGACTTTGTCTGTTGCAACAAGAGTAACTTGGCGTTTGGTGATGGTGTAAGTCAATACTTTTTCTGTGCCTTCGGTGGTGTCATACATTTCTTTTGCTGACTCTTTCAAAACAAGTGTGATTGTGTATGTGCCAGCATTCTTGAATTCGTCACTGCTGTATGTGATAGTGAAGTCATCAAGTTTTGCATTGAGAATTTGGATTGTATCTTTGTGGTTGGTTGCATCGTACACATTGCTGTCGCTGCTCAATACAATGTTGGATAGCTTGTTAGCCTCGATTGTTACCGCACCCTTGCTGATAGTAGTAGCTGTGTAGTTGCCTGCTTTTGCACCAGAAAGTGTTATGTACAAAACATTTGGATATGTTTCGCCAAGCTTTTCTTCGGCAATTTCCGCAACTGCAACATTGATATATACACCTTTGGCATCTCTTTTGTAGATTTCGCCTTCATAAGAGTATCCAATGCTGTCGTTTGCGAATACAACTTGAGCTGAGTGATAGCCCTTAGTTCCGTTCTCTACAGAGAATTTCAATTCTGCAGGGGTGATAGTGAATTCGTTGCCTGTTGTGAGTGGTTCTACAACATAGTTTTCATTGTCGCAAGTTACTTTTACAACATACTTGCCTGCATCAATAGCTTCTGTCTCATCGTTGTATGTGATAACTGGAGCTACAAGGTCATTGTTGATTATACCACTGAATTGCACCTCGACTTGCTTAGCAACGGCATTGTATACAAAGTCTGTTGGCATTGTAAGTGTTGCAGTGATTGTTTTTGGTGATACCACTACAAAAGCTTCTCTATCTACCACAACGTTATAGTTGTTTTTATCGGCATTGGTGGTTACGCTAATTGCATAACTGCCAACTACGCTTGTTCTGTTGTATTCGGTAGAAGCTGTGGTTGTAACATTGTCACTTGCTACGAACTCAAGGCTGCCGCTTGCATATGTTACACCAAAATCAGTTGGTTTTTCGGTGCCATAAACAACTTTGATATCAGCCAAAGTGAGTGTTACATTTCTCTTTGCAATGGTCAAATTAGCAAAAGCAGTTTCTGCAAGCTCATATCTGCCATCTGTGAGAGTTGCAACAACGTCGTATTGACCTGCTGCAGCTGTGTTGGTTGTGACAGCTCCATTGAATGTGTACTCGAGAGTAAATTCTACTTGGTCATTGTTGACAATCTCTCCGTCATTCACAACAACTTTAGCTTGTTTGTTGGTGCCGTCATAAGTATTGTCAGCAACTGCCCAATTGATAGATGCTACATTGATAGTTTTCTTGTTGACAATCAAGTTGTTTTCGCCATCAACAATCAAGTTGTAGTATGCAGTTTTTTCATAGCCCGCATTAGAATCTAGGGTAGCTGTCATATTGTAAGTGCCAGCTTTTCCGAATTGAACATAATCAAAGTTGGCAACTATACGCATTTGGTCAGCTTCGATGAAGCTGCTACCCTCGGCAAGAGTATAGACTACTTCTTTGTCGAATGGATTTTCGCCATAAGTGATCTCCAATGTATCAATTGTTGCATGGATTTCTCTTGGGATAATTTCAAGAGCTTCTGGGCTGTCCACGAATGTGATATTGTAGTTGGCAGCCTTGTCGCCAGTTGCATCAACATAAGTTACTGCATATTTGCCCGGGATAGATGCTTCGTTGGCCTCTGATTGGAGGTTGATTGTTACTCCGCCAAGATCATCAGCTAAGATTTGGTTTGAGCCCTCCACATATTCCCACTCAAAAGTTGGGTTGGCATAGCCATATTGTCTGCTTACAGCTTTTGCTTTGATAGAGATATCCATTGGGGTGATATCAAAAGCCTTGGTGTTTTGAGATGAGTCTACTGTATAGTTGTTTGATATATTGCTGTCTGCCAAAATTGCTTTTACTTCATAAGTTCCTGCATCTCTTGGCACACCATTGAATACTTCACCATTCTTGGTGTAGGTGTAAGATAGTGTTACAGTGTCTTTACCTACCAAGCCTGATACTGTAGCCAACTCACAAGGATGTTCGTTTCCGTCGAATGGAATAGATGTTGGGAATGTTGCGTCCCAAGTTATGCTCAAAGCCCTTGGCTGGATAACAAGATAGCCGTTGAATTCTCCATCTGCTAGTTGGTAGTTGGCGTTGTTCACGCTTTGGCCTGGCAATGTAGCTGTAAATCTGTATTCACCTACATTGCGTATCCAAGGTGATGGGTTGCCCTCGCCATTCACAAGAGCATACATAACTTCCACATTTGGATTGGTGCCATTCTCAGGTTTGTTATAACTGAATTTTATATTTGCAATATTATTACCAACATACTGACGAACAACTGCTGTTTGAGGTACACCATTTACTTCAATAATTGTAGTTGATTCGTCGCTTGCAATTTCGAGACTTAGGACATGCTTCTTGATTTCATATCCAATTGTTTGTTGCGCATCTTGAGCGAACTCATAGTTGCTGGTGATATCGCCACTTGCAAATCCTATCTCAACAGTATAGTTGCCGGCATCTTTGAACGAATGGTTAGCTGCGGTTGATACGTAGTTGACACTGATTACACCATCATCTACAAGGTTCTTTACCTTGATAGGAGAATTTTCATCACCTGAGAAATATGTAGTATTGTCCGATTTGACAATTGCTACGCTTGGCTTTTGGTCGAGTCCGGTGTAAGTCAAATCAATATTGCCTTGTTCTATCGTGATAGGTCTCTTGGTAATATCGAAAGTCTCACTAAGATTTGCTTGCAATTTGTAGTTGGTAGAATTCAAGCCTGTTGTTTTGGCAATATAAGATTGTGCTTTGATAGCTTGAGCTACCGGATCATTGTTGCTTAGATAATATTTTACTTCCGCTTGTGCAGGGAAACCATTTACAATGCCGTCCAATTGGACGTCAAAGTTGACTGGATTGCCATCATAAACAGAATTATGTGGAGTTGTTTTCCAGCTGGCGGTAAGTGTCTTTGGAGTGATAGTTTGTTTGAAGTTGATACCATATTTTATTTTAGGTTCTTGGAACACCACAAAATTTTCACCTGCGAGTTTACCGCTAAGCACTACTGCATTGTCAGCAGTGGTAGGTATCTTCAAAACCCAATCGGCTGCGTCTTTGGTGTCGTCAAGACTATCAACTTTCACTTGACCACCTTTGTATGCGTTCCAAATAGCTTTGTTCTCGTATACTCCTACTTTGTTTGTAAAATCCCAATCTTTGTATAGATTCAACTTTGGAGTTGGGATAGCTGTTCCATCAAATTCTCTTTCAGCTGCTTGGTAAACATTGTTGGTGCCGTCAAGTTGCAAATCATTTACATTGCCTGCAGCAAGTACAAGACCATTGTCGATCTCAAACAAATATTTATCGCCACCTACAGTTTGACCTCTGGTGATTTGAGCGCCAGAATTCCATGTGGTAAATTTGGATACATTGTTGACAGAGCCAACTCTCTCATATACATTGTCTACTGCTGAGAGTGCGTCATTCTTCTTGAGATTTACACTCCATACAATTTGATTGTCTGCAGTTGGAGTGGTATATGTAAGTGTTGGAATGGCAGTTGCGTCAGGAGTGCCACCATCTGCATTCTTGAATGAGAAAGCACAGCTACCGCCAGCATTGTTATCATTGACAGAGATAGAATATCCCTTAGAACGATTTGCCTCTGGTGTCCAGTTCCTAGCTGCAAGAGCTGCTGGTGCAGACATACCTATGTAGTATACATTGTAAATGTTGTCATTTCCAGTGCCATCTTTGCTTGCATCGCTTCCGTTCCATGTGCCTGCAAGACCGGCGATGACACCAGGTAGAACGGCGTTGTAATACTCGCCCGCACCGCCTGTTCCAATGTTTTCGGATGTTGCTTTCTTAAAATCAGCTGTCAATCCAGTGTCACCAAATGTCTTATATTCGCCGCGACCATGATTGGCTCTGGCTGTACCTGTCCACATATTGAATACGCCGTCGATAGTACCATTGCCACCATAGGCACCCATACTCATATTGGCATCTTGGCCAGTTACGGTGTCAACGATGGCTGTAGCATTGCAACCTGCAATGATACCTGATGCTGCTACAACATTTGGTTTCTTATCTTTTGAACCATATGATGGATATGGGTCAGCATAGGCATCAAAGTTGCCTGTGCCGAGAGTGGTGATGTTGGTTACAAAGCTATTGCTGTTCATAACACCGGCTACACCACCAATGAACAATCTGTTCATACCTGTACAATTAGCAAAAGCCGTTCGTCCATCTTTATAACCAGTAATTTTACCGGTAAGTGTGGCATTCATATTGATTGTAGAGTTGGAAACTTTACCTTTGCCAGCAAGTACGCCAACGAATCCACCGAGTGCAACGGTATGAAATCTTGGGTCTCTGGTTAAGTCCTTCAGCTGGTATCTAATAGATACATTGTTGTTGATTGTTACAGAACAGTTCTCGATTGTACCATTGCAAATACCTGCTATCAAACCAATAGTAATTGATCTGTCTGAGGCAGTTTGACTTTGCGTGATTGTGCTGTTCCACTCGAACTTGGTGTTCTTGATAGTGCCACACAAAGCTTGAGCAAGTCCACCAGCAGCTCTCAAAGGCTGTGTGCCACTGATGCTGCTGTCTAGGAATTTCCACTTTTCTGTCGCAGCATTGCCCGCATAATCAATTTCACCTAGAGTAAAATCACTAATGCCTTCGAACTTGATAGTTTTACCATTGCCGTCAAGCGTAATACCCGCAGGTATCATATCGATACCAGTGTCAGCGCCGATAGTAATGGAGTCAACATTTAGATAACCCTCTGTGCCCTTTTCTCCCTTCAAGAAAGAAATCAAAGTGTCTTTATCTGTAATTTCAAGACCGCTCTGCGTATGTCCACTTGGAACATCGCCACTGCCATAGCCTGCGTTGACAACGTTGACATTTGGGTATGCTCCGCCCATGCCAGTTCCGAATGTATCGGAACTGGTGGAATTGGCTGCAAACAGAATAGAACCCAAAATTGCAACGACTGCCGCCAAGGCTACAATCAATGCGATAATAGATTTTTTGTTTATTTTTGTCATAATAAACCTCACCTTATATGATTATATTGAAGATTTTTTCTTCTTTTGGAGTGCAATAACTACACCCACAACGATACCAATTACTACTACACCGCCACATACAGAACCTATCACAACATACAAATTGATAGAAGACTTTTTATCTGTTGGAGTGGTGTTGGTTTTGTTTGGATTGACAATCTCGAACTCTGCATAAGTTGTTGCCTTGTAGTTGGTGTCACAACCTACGTATGCACGATATTTGCCTGCTACCAAAGTACCTTCTTCGGTCAAGCCTACTTCTTTCTCTGAGCCGTCTGCTTGAATGAGATAGAAGCGGAATCCTTTCTCTACCACATTGCCATTGACATCGGTATAGCTACCTTTGACATTGCGGAAATCTTGACTTACATTGAAGTTTGCTGAATCCATACCGGTGATTTGGCTATAATCAAGCTCTGTTGCTGTCAATTCTGCCTGCTCAATCACGAGAGTTGTCTTGACTGTCAATGGCTTGTAGTTCTTGACCATGATAGTATAGCTACCTTCGTATGTGCCTGCATTCACGCCTGTGACATTGTCTTTGGATACATTTGCTTTTACGCCATTGTAACTGAATGTTCCATCGGCTTCTTGCTTCAATCCGTTACCGAAAATCATAGCTGTGTGTTCTTTGCCGTCATAAGTGACTGTGTTTTGGGTAATATCTGCTTGAATGCCCACAAGATCAATTGTGTTGATTGTCAATACTGCCTTGGTAGTAAATGTCTCATAGTTGGTTCTCTCTAGCTTGAGTTCTACGGTATATTTGCCTGCATCTGTAAAGCTGAATGGCTCTTCTTGAGATTTTACACCTTGGGTATAAGTAACCTTTGTACTATCTGGCAATGTTAGTTTTTTGACATTGCTCTCGAAGATTACTGCATTCTTGTTGTAGTCAACGGTCTTGTCTTGGAATACAACACCCTCGAATTTTGCCTTGTTGACAACAAGATTTACTTCTTTGATAGTGCTTCCTGTCTTTGGATCAACGACAGCAGGCTGATAGCTCTCATTCTCTGCGAATGATAGATAGAATTTGTACTTGCCTGCGTTGGTCACACTGTCTTTGATAGGATCAACCGGTACATATTTGCCGCTGGCAAAGTCATACTTGTTGATACTTGCTCTCTTGACGATATTGGCATCGGTGATTTCTTTGGCGTATGCAGGACTCCAAAGTTTTAGGTTGCCGTCTTTGCTGTTGTAGATATGTCCCTTGCCGTCATAGGTAAGTGCGATGTCATCTGCCTGGATTTCTACCACTGCTTTCTTGATAACAAGCAAAGTGTCATCGAAAGATTTTTGGTAGAAGTTGTCGTTGCCTTTGAACATAACCTTTACTGCATAGTATCCAACTGCCTTGACTTGATCTGGCGCAATAGGAGTTCCGTCTGGCTTACCTTTGACCATTTTCTTTGTGATTGGGTCATACTCTGCATCAGCGCCATACTTGTAGTAAGTGATAGAGAAGTCGCTGCTGCTGTATAGATTTGCCTCTGGATCAAGATTTACAGTGTACTTGTATTGGATAGCTTTGCCATCAATATTGTACTCTTGTTCATCGGTGTCAAGATTTACTGGGATAAAGCCTTTGTCTATCTTGATTTCATATTCGTAAACGTTGCCAATCTCATAGTTTTTGGCAACGTCTGCACTTGCAATGAATTTTACATAGTAGTCGCCTGCATTTCTGATAGTTGTAAGTGGATTGCCATCTTCACCCTTGTAAATATTGGTTTCGGTTCTATTTGCGTCCTTGTAGAATTCTACAGACAATGGAATGACATTGTTATCTAGGTCACGCATATCAGCTGTCAATGTGTAAGACTTGCCAGTGAATGTAATATAAGGTACCCAATTTTGTTCTCCGTCGAGGTATGAAGTTGCATAAACTACCTTTTTGCCAACTGTCACACCCTTACGCTCAACGATGTTGAATGTATAGTTTGGATAGAGTGAAGCATCGATTGTGGCACTTACATTGTAGCTGCCTGCATCACATCTTGTCTTCAATCCACCTGTCAAAGTGAATGTAGCGAACGCACCCTTGTCATATTTCAATTCTTGGTCGAATGTAGTAGGAATGCTGTCACCATATGTATATGCCTCTTTGACAAAATCACTTACATTGATATCCATTTTGCATGGAGAGATAACAACGCCCGCTACTTCTTCATTTGCTCTTCCTACGACATTGGCACTTGATACCAAACCGTTTGCATCATGGTCTACACTGTCTACGAATACTACAGGATAGAGCTTGTCGTGACGCTCAGCATCTGCCTTGCCTTGGATAGCGAATGTTAGAGTTGTTGTACCTGCGTTGGCACTTGCATAGTTGACTACCATTTCGAAGTAGTCTGACTTTGGTCTGATAGAAGTGTCGTTGGTGTTGTATATATTCCATACATGCATACCACCACCTTTGCCAATATAGCTGCCAGTATCATTGTACAATCTGACTTCTACATTGGACAATACACCATTTGTTTGACCATCGTATTCTTTTGCGAACAACTTGTTTAGCATGCCTTTTGCTTTGATAACAGCAAAGGTCAAACCATTCATAGACGCGCCATCGTTGTCTTGCATATTGCCTGTGTATACGATATCTTCCAAAGTCAAATACACATCTCCAATTGCCAATCTTACGTAGAATGGAGTATTATAGGTTTCAAGTGACAACGAAACAGGGGGTAGGAAGCCTTCTTCGTCACCATACAATTTGCTCACGTTACGCAATTTGAATTGGACAGCATATTGGAAAATGTTGTCTAGGATCTCGACAGACGTGCTTTTGAAATCTGCATTTGTCTTGAACCAAACATCTTCTCCATTTTCATCTTTCGAGATAGACGCCCAAAGCTCATAGCCACTGCCACCAATAGTTGCATTGTACTCGACTGGCAATGCACGTGAATAGCATTTGATATCATTGTAATCATAGAAGTCACTTGTGTTAAAATAACCAAGTGCAACATTCAAAGTTGGATCTACAGTATCAATGCTAACGTTGACTTCTTTGGTCATCACATTGCCCATTTGGTCTGTGCAAGTGATTGTGTAGACTTGTCCTTTGTCCATGATAGTCTCACACTTCCAAATACTTGTAGAATTGTCGACAATTTTACCACCATTGACACTTGAGATACCTGAACGGCCATCATCGCTGAGTTCATAGGTCATCTTGATACGAGATTTAACCCAATTGGTAGTAGCCTCCAACTCTGTGATTGGAGTCCAAGTGTCAGTTGTAGTTTCTCTAAAGTATTGGACATTGCTCATAGTTGGTGCCGAAGCATCTACATTGACAACAACACGACCTTCTGATTGAGCAACTAGGACATTGATTTTGCGTCCGTCCGGATATTGCTCTGTACAATAAGCATCGAATGTGTATGCATCACCATACTCAGAAGTTGTTTCGTTGATAGCAAATGTGTGTGAAACAGTTCCTCCTGTTGGAACAAAATCAGACATAATACCACTCTTGGTGTAACGTATCAAGTCGAATGGCGCAGTTGCACCTTCGCCAATTGACAAATTGAGATTGGCTTGTTGTACCCAGTTTTCTACATTGCCAGTTACATTGAGTGTAGCAACTCTGATAGAGAACACGTTGTTGTTGTCCTTTTCATATCTTGCAAGTTGTCTGTTGGCATAATCCATATATGCAAAAGTGTCTTTGCCATCATATTTTGCTCTGTATTTATAGTTGCCAGGGAGCTTTGCTCTGCTGTGGTCACCAATAACATTGTCTTGAAGAATTGTTCTCAATTCTAGTTGGTATGCAGGCTTGGTGTATGTTTCCGGATTGCCTGAGCTATCTAGTACTGGGTTGCCATCTACTCCAATCTTTTGATAAGTCTTGCCATCGGTTGTGGCTGGAGTTACAGCTCCTGACTTGCCGGTGAGCGTAAATGTTGGATCTATTAGAGATTGACCATTGTATGCTCTATAAGCATTACCATTTTCGCCAACGTTGTTGGATGTATAGCTATATTGGAGTGCTTCACCAAAAGTATATACATAACTACCTGACGCTGTAGGCGCAATATAACGCACTTCTGCTACCTCTACATCTTCAGGGGTGACAACACTGCCGTTGTTGTCTACACTCCAAATAAAGTATCCATATTCTTTAGCATTGAGGACATCTGCTTTTGATGCACCTGCATAATCTTGGCTGAACAATTGGGTTGCATCATAGCCATCAGCTGCCGCCTTAACACGGAACATGTATACTGTTTCCGGTCTCTTGTCGAAAGATACGTTCAAATTACCATTGGTTGTGTCAGGATAAATTTGAACTGCGTTGTCTGTGTATTTCAAGCTGGCTGCATGCTCTATATCGAACGCATCAGCACCATCACGCTTGCCTACATAGTCAAACAATGTGGCAACACCCTTGAATTTGGATACATCACCACTTTGACCGGCTACAGCGCCAAACAATGTTCCTGTTACGCCATTTTCGTCTCTTTTACCAAAGGCACGACGCAAATTGTGTCTAACTTTTCCTTGCCAGCCTGAAATTATGCCCTTAATTGCGGCATTGTTCTCGTTGACATTTTGACCATCGTAATATCTGGTGTATTCGTTGGTGCCTGCATAGTTCTTCCAAGAGTTCCAACCGGTGAGATACATACTTGCACCCATCACTCCGCCAGGGAAAGTTTGGAAGTTGGCATCACCAGACGCATAACCTACATAAGCTTCGACATTGCCTGTACCCATCAAAGTAATATAATTGAGTTGGGTACCTTGGGTGGCGGTGGTAGTTGGAGCATAGTTACCCACAACACCGCCTGCGATTGCAAGACCGGAACGTGTGCTGTTTGCACCTACACTACAACCATTCACGTGCGAGATGATTGAGCCACTTGTCTTGATGTCGACGGTTACGTTATTGATGCTGCCGCCATGGGTTGCAAGACCTGCAATACCGCCGGTGAACGCACCGTTTTCTTGATAATAGGTGTTTGCTAGTGTATAACCCTTATAGCTTGTACCGTGTACAAATGGCTTATTTACATTGAGACGGCAGTTGTCAATTTTTCCGCCAATCAACCCACCTGTCACTATACCGGCTGATGCCAAATATTTATCTCCATTGCTGAACAACATTTGGTTTCCGTTGATGTCTTGACTGCCTGAAAACGCATGAGAAGATGTAAACTCAAATGTTGTATTCTTGATTTCACCCATTGTCTTGGCAAAGAGGAAACCTGTAAATATGATTTGCACGCTTTCTTTGCCATTGTCTTGTTGTTCATCACATTTGTTTGGCACCGGCATGATTTCTTTGTTGTCTGTTGTGGTATGAGCAGAGTATTTACCTGTACCTACACCACCCTTGATGCTGATATTGTAGCCATTGCCATCCAAAACTGCACTGGCATCAAGATTTTGGTCTGAGCTGTTGGCTCCACCAAAAAATGTTTTGGTTGTACCTGTCCAGTCCAAAGCAATATCCGTTTTAAGCACACCGTACTTGCCTGCATTGTTTTTCATAAAATCGTGCAATTCGGCTTGGCTGTTAATGTTAACAAGAGTTTTGCCTGCTGGAACTGGTTCCTTGCCAACTTTGTAGTGGACTCTACCATCCTCACCTACTTCAGTATTCTCGTTGGCTTGGATAGTGCCGTCTTGGCTAGTGCAATCAGCAGAGTAATCAGATGCCGCATATACTCTGTCAGCATTCTCCACTTTGCCTTGTGCTATAAAACACACCGTGCATAGCAACGATACTGCTAGTATCGCTGCTATGATTGATATGATAAGTTTGTGATTTGTTGTTGTCATCTATCACGTCCCCCCTTATTCTCCAACTGAAGAGTCAGTGCTTTCAGTTGGAGCTGTTGTTACATATACCTTAATATTAATTGTTTGTTCGAGGTCTGTACCCTTCATGATGTAAGCCGTTGCTGTGTATGGAGCAAATATTAGTACATCTTTTTCCAAGTCATAGTTTTCATTTGTAAAGTCTATTTTGGTGAAGTCAAATGTCACCTTAGTCTTTACAGATTCAAGACCTGCTGGGTCCCAAATTTCAGTACCTGGCTCATCGCCTGGCTTCTTTGTGCCGTTGGTGAATGTAACATACATATCTTTTTCTACAATATGAGTATTGCGCTCTATGTCAGACAAGTTCTTACCACCTTTGACAATGTAGAATGTATAATCCTCATCTTCATTGATAGCCATTACTTTCTTGTACAAGATTGTGCAAGGAACGGTGATTGTTTCAACTGCTTTGTCGCCGCCCTTGAATGTAGCATAAGCATTGATTGTTACATCTTTGTTTTGGGTGAGAGGAGCTATGTAGTTGATTGCACGTGTGTTCCAAACAACTGGAATATCGTATGTGTCACGAACCTCTGTAGTAGCTACGGTGTACTTGTCTTTGTTGTCACCTGTGGTCCACTTAGCAATCTCAGCTTGGAGCATATCGTCGGTAAACAAGTCTGTTACCTCGAATTCCTCCTTTTCTTCGCCTTCTTTCACAACCTTAGTTACTTTGAGGGTGTAGCTTGTGAAATATTCTACCTTCATGGTCTCGTATGTATCGTAAACCTTGATAGTCTCAGTTGTGTACTTGTCTTTGTTCTCACCGGTAGTCAACTCAGCAATCTTAGCTTGGAGTGCTTCATCAGTAAGCAAGTCGGTTATATCGAATACCTCTTCAGCTTCAGTTGCTGTCGCAACTTTGGTTACTCTGAGTGTATAGCTCTTGAAGTATTTTGCCTTGATATCACTGGTGAATGCTTTGTATACTCTGTTGCCGTTCTTGTCAGTGGTGAACTCGTAAGGGTTGATTGTGCGAGTCTTGTCTGTGACAATTGGGTTGCTTCTGTCAAGCACTCTGCAGTTGATGTCGAAGCTGATGTCGGTATTGCGGATAGTCGCAGTAGCTACAATATGCTCAACACCATTGATGTTGGTAACAGCAGCTGCATCGTATGTCCAATCTACTGGAAGAAGCGCAGTGCCTGCACCATTCTTGTAGCGTACGGTTACTTCCGCTGGGAATACAGGAATATCATTGCCGTCCTTGTCTTGGATACCATACTTGCTGATGATTGGGTCAACCACATATACAGTACCTGGATTGAGTGCGCTACCCTTCATTTCGATGCCTTCTGCTACCAAGCCTTCTACCTTAGCGTTGACAACAATTCTTTGCAAGAATCTGCCGTTTACACTATTTACCTTAGCATAATCTGCGTTGGCAAGAAGTCCTGTTGGCTCATTGACATCTGCTTGGGTAAGAATACCATTTGGATAGCTGTTGACGTCATATCCGATATAAGCTCTGAATTGTCTGTTTTGCACCTCGAATCCGAATGTGCTGTCGAATGTGTCAATCTCTTCTCTTACCCAACCGATAGGCATCTTCATAACTTCACCATTGGTGAACTTAACCCATGCTTGTCTTGGGAAGATCTTGTCACCATATATCTTATATTGATATGGGTCGATAGAGAATGTTCTTACTTTGAGTTCTTCATCGAAGTAGATTTCTTGTACTTGATTTCTGTTCAAAGATACGTTGAGTTCGTAGTCCCAAGAGAACTTGGTATCATAAACTTTGTGCTCTACGCCCTTATCATCAAGATAAGTCTTGACAGTGTCGAGTGTCAATGTTGTGTTCTTAACTGGGACGCCATTCTCAAGGTCAATCTTGTTGTCGTTGTTCCAATCAAGCTTCTTGTTGATGTTCCAAGATTTTACCAATACATCTTCGGTGTATCTGTCCAATCCCTTGATTGGGTTGCCCTTTTCGTCGAGGTATGGATTGCCATTCTTGTCTACTGTTGCGGTATATGTCGCTTGTACAGTAGTTGGGAATGGGTTGAGTGACTCATCCTTATCTTTTTCGATTGGAGCGCCTGTATCATCAACAAGTCTGTTGCCATTTTCATCAAGTAGTCCAGATACATTGTATAGATAATATTGATATGGACTGATCTTGATGATGTTGGATTGTCCGTTCACTTCAATGTTGCTTACTACTCTTGATTTTACTACAAAGTAAATGTTGACATCTTGAAGTGTTGTGCTAGATCCGATTGTGTTGGATATCGTGTATACAGCACCTGAGAGGTCTGTCTTCTCTACGAGTGCCTTAGCTTCGGTCATATCCCATGCAGCATTTACTCTAACTTTGTCAGATGCACCATTTGGATATTGGAAGTAAAGCGTCTCTGGAGCATATTGTGCAAGTTCTTCTGGCTTGGTAGCTGTGAATTGATACAAATCAATCGATACATACTTACCGCCCTTGACATCTTCAACTGTGCTGTCGAGATAGTGCAACTTGAATGCGATAGGCTCACAGCCTGGCAAAGCAAGTTTGGCTGGTCTTCTTGTTCCGCCTTCGTCAGCCACCAATTGACCATCTACTGTCTTGTAGCCGAGTACATGATCGTGGATACCCTCTGGAGCATAATCCATGAACATATTATCAGTCACAGGAATTCTTCTCTTGTATTCGCCACGAACGTCTGCTTTGTCATATTTGATTACCAAAATGCTTGGCAACTTGCTGTATGCGTGGAGTTGGACTTCATCAACAAAATCTCTGTTGAGGTCTTCTTGACCGATTGCAGCAATCTTGTCAAATCCATAGACTGTCAAGTAGATATCATAAGTTCTTACAACACCAGAGCCTGTGAAGTTTGCTGTTGCAATAATCTTGTAGATACCTGGCTCGTTGAAGTTGATAGCATCCAATGCTTTGCCACCTGCATAAGTAGCAATTTGTTTTCCTGTGCTGTCAAGCTTAGCTACACAAGAATAGGTAGGGGTTGTCTTAAGAAGTTGGGCACCACGTTGATACTTAACTTCTTTGTTGCTGAATTCTTTAGCTAGGAATGCGCTCTTAGCTTCATCAGTTGTTTGATACTCGCCCTTATCGTTCTTGGTAGAGCCGTACATATATGGGTCGAATTTTGGAGCTGCATCGATTTCGCCCCAAGTCATTACACCCTCTGTGCTGCCGTCAATGCTGTAGTCAGGACTACCTACTGATGGTGAGCAGTTGTAGAGCCAAATCTCTGTGCAGTATGCTGTGCCACGAGCACGACCAACACTACCATAGGTACTTGTTCTACCTTTATCATTTTGAGCTGCATCACGAGGAACATATTCACGTGTGTACTCCTCGTTGTTGCCTAGTACGTCAGGACTATGGCCGCTTCCACGTCCAGTCTTTTGCCAGTATGTGTAAACAACATTTTCGTTTTCGCCTACTTGCCTTGGAGTGTATGCTTTAGTGTTTGGATTCCACAAGTATGTTGTCTTGCCCTTTGGCAAGTATACAGTCTCGTTGCGGTCATATCCTTGGATATATACGTTGGCGAATGAGCCGTCCATAACGTTGATACCTGCAGAGAATTCGTTGAATACAGGGAATGGTACCAATCTGCCAACAATTCTTCTTACTTGTCCATACAAGCCGTTCAAAATTGTGTCGGTGATAAATGGAGCTGCCGCAGCATACTTACCATTTTGAATCTTTCTTACAACTTCTTTTGCAAGAGGTTTAATAATATCTTGCAAGCTGAACCAGAAGTGTTCTGGTGCAATTCTATCCCAGTTGACTTCAGCCAAATAGTTGGTCGCAAACAAGTCTGGAGCCAATTCTGCCAAGTTGAGGATTGTGTCTGGACCGAATACGCTAGACATAATCTCGTCGATCAACCAGTTGATGGTAAATGGATCGAATGTCACATTGGCATTGAACAAACCTGTATTGCGGAGATAAACATCAATACCACCACTCAACAATTGCATAATGTCAAAGTTCTCGAAAGCCAAATCCATACGAGTCTTTGGTTTTGGCTCAGTTGGAGTTGTGCCAGGATCACTTAGTGGAACAGGTGAATTCTCTTGTGGGGCATTTGGTTTGCCAAAGTTTTTGTTCAAATCTTTGATTTGATCAAGCAAGCCTTGGAATGTAGGTGCAAGAGTCTTGATAATATCGAGTGGGACACTGATATTGATAAGATCAGCAAAGTCGATCAATGTACCCAATTTGAGCAAATTCTTCGCAAGTGCTACATTTAGTTTGCCTTCATTGTAGTTGAGTTCTGCATACAACATTGGAGAGAAGTTGTTGCCGTCCAATGTTGGGCTGTTGTTATATTTAGTTTTGTTGATACTGCCAAGTGAAACAAGGATAGAACCCTTAGATGCTTTCTTACCGCCAGTATTTGCAAGCGTCTTGTTGGTTTTGAGTTTTTCAACAATTACACGGGTATAATATGTTGCCGCTTGGTTAGCATCATCATTATCTTCTACTTGAGCTGTACCACTATCTCTTTGGTTGAAGCGATAGATATCTTTGTTGGTAAGCTTGTAGTCGAGTGCTAGCGCAATGTCAAGGTTGTCAAACAATGCCTTGGCAAGTGTTTCACCATTTGTACAATCCCAGTCAGGAATAAGGCTGAGGTCAACATTGATATTAGGTTCTTCACCTACCATCATCTTCAAGTTGATATCCACGCTCATACTTTCTACTTTGAGTCCAAGATCGATTTCGCCATTTACAACGTCGAATTTGGCATCTACACCAATACCGATACCTAGTCCAAAGCCAAGAAGTTGGGTTAGTACTTGATCAAGCATCAAAGCATCAAGCTTGACAAACAATGTAGCGTTGTTTGCCCTTACACCATTGATGATGACAGCAATCAAGTCCAAAGTAGCTTGGTCAAGTCCTGGTTTTGATTGATTGTCACCTGCTGGTGGATTTTCACTTAGCAAACTATCTGCATAGCTTTCCAAAATCTTGTCATTGCCAGTCACTCCACCTAGTGTCAAATTGCCAAGAGCTTTGTTCAAAATCTCTGACAAGTTGAAGCTGCCGAGCTTGTCAACTACGCCTTTGAGCGCATTGTTGATAAGTTCTAGGAATGGAGCATTGGTAAGTTCAAGGCTGAAGAAGCCAAGTCCACTGAGGTCAATCACGATGCTGCCCTTGTAAATATCAACTTCGAGCAATGTCTTTTCGAGATATGACAATTTTACTTGAAGCTCAGAGTTGTTGAAGTTGTTAAGATCAAGTTTCCAAGCAACAGTCAAGTCAACATAAGTATTCCAATCATCAAGGTGCAAGTTGATTGGCAAGTTGAGTTCTTTGCCGTTTGCAGACAAAATGTTGTTGATGATTGATGTTAGGTTGAATGTCTCTTCAAGCGTCTTTAGATTTACCTTGGCTTGGAACTTAGCCTTACCAATAGTATTTACAATTGCTTGGATAAGATCATCTTCATATGCCTTGAACTCGTCTGCTTTCTTAGAAAGATCAATCTTGAGCTTGCCAAGGTTGCCTATTTGCAATGGCTTAGCACTTGTACCTGTCTCGAGGTGAACCTTCAATTTGCTGTCATAAGTGTAAATTGTTTCACCTTTTTCGTTCACTTCAGGCTTACCCTTACTGTCAAGAGTTACCTTTGGTACAAGTTCTGCATCTATGTCAATAGTGAGTCCATCAAGTCTAGAAGCTACTAGATTTATATCCATTTTCTTGATAAAGTCAACAGAAACCTTGTCTTCTTTACCATTCGTTTTGTTGATATAATTTACTAGATCAAGGATTGCCGCAAGTGTGGTTGTTACTGCCAACTTGTTGGTGTCTACACCTACAATGATTTGGCCTACTGCAGTAAGCTCGCCTTGACTGTCACCATTTACAAACATTTGGTCAACAGCGTATTGTTGAGCTTGCTCTTTGTCTACAGCTGTATTTGCTGTACCGTTGTTTGCATCATCTTTCTTAGGGAACAATGTGGTCAAGTCAAATGCAAGCTTGTAGTCAAAGTCGCCTAGGAGCTTGTTGACAAGTGCTGTAAAGTCAAGATCAGCTTTGAGCTTAGGCAAAGTGATTTTTGCTATCTTGATATTAGATAGATCAGCATATACAGCATTATTATATCCATATAGTCCTAGGATAACTGTATTGGCTGGGAACAACACTTCACTGCCAATTCTGATTTCTTTGTTGGTCTTTAGCTCGACTACCAACGTGCTGTCTGCACTATTGTTCTTGTCGAGTGCAATTTGAACAATGAGATCTGCGTCAAGAGTGAAGTCTTCATCGAATGTCCACAGCAAGTGTTGACCTTCGAGCATACTCAAAGCATCGCCACCTACGCCCAACAAGAATGGGATAATATCGTATGTACCCTTTGTAAAGTTGATGCTTAGGTTGGTTTGGAAGTGGAAGTTGGCAAGAACATCATCCAACACAGCTCTGATTGAGTTGGTTGCATTCTTCTTGTCGCCAATTGCATTCGTCACATATTCCTTGAAGTTGATATCTTGGAAGAACAAACCAAAGTTGCGGATTTGTAAGCCAACATTGATACCGCCAACGCTTGTTTCACCGGTGATACCGAATTGTTTTGTTCCGTTCTCATTGTACTTGTCGTATGCCGGTGTATCCTTGTCTGGAACAACAGTATTACCAATAAACAAGCGAATATCACCGATATTGTCAGGGAATGAGAACTTGTCTCTGATTGTGATACCAAGGGACTTTTCTAGAGCAGCAAGCAAGTCGTTGCTTACTTCCAATTCCAAATACGCGTTGGCATCTGTCAAGTGATCGGTCTTGAGGTATTCTTGAATGCCGAATGTTGCAGCAACAGCATCAAGAAGCTTTACATACCATGGAATAATGGTTGCTTCGCCATTTTTATCAATCATAAAAATGTCAGCACTTGCCAATGCTGGAGCAGTGGTTGCTCCCTTTGGATTGATAGCCGAATCAAAGTCTGTCTTCAACGCTTTGTCGATTTCTGTTGCAACTTTGTCCACCAACATACTGATAAGTGGTTTTAGGTTGGTATCAAGTCTTATATTTTTGCCTTGGTAATAGTTAGGAATGAGGTTGCCGAGTTGTGCATAAGCCGCACCATCTTGATAGTACAATCCAAGCTGTGGCTTGCTCTCTATCTTTTGGTGGTCTTTGTTGATAAGGAACAACTCGATAGCGATAAGGTTCTTGTCTACAGGAGAATTCTTGTAGTCCAAGTCCAAATCAATCTTAAAGCTCAATCTAAAGCCCATATCAACAGTTAGCATAAGCATTTTTTCAGGAAGTAGAGTCTTGTTGTTTGGATCTAGCTTCAAGAATGTGTTGACCAATGCTCCAATGTCAACTTGTTTTGGAGAGCCTGCGCCGTCTGCTGTGTTGAGAATAAAGTCAATATCAAAGCCCATGTTGGTAAAGCTGAATTCTCTAGTATCCTCTTCTGTAACAACTGGAAGTTCAATATTTACATCTTTTTCTGTAAGCTTCATACTTGCAGTAAAAGAGAATTTTTCATTGACTTTCAATGATGCTGAATTTGAACCCTCATTGCCACTTTGTGTATTTGCTGGAATGTCTTTGTCGATAAGTTTGACAGAGAAAGACTCCTCCCCTTGCGCCAAAGCTCCATCAACAAGCTTTGCCGCCAACGCAATCTTTACGTTTGGAACAAGGTCGTTGATTGTGTTCAACAATGGCTTCAAGTTGAGAGAAATTGGCAATTGAAGTCCTGCTACAGCATTGGTAACTGTCTTGATAAAACTCTTGATTTCTACATCAACAGAAAGATTGGTCACATTGCCATCCTTTACATTCTTAGCGTTACTGCATAGCATACTTACAACAAGGTTGAGAATGCTGTCGACAGTGAAACCCAAACCGCCCAACAATTTATCTAGCTCAGGTATAAGCACTTCTGGGGCATTCTTCAAAATTTGGAGAACATATCTCATGTTGAAGTCAGACAAATAAAGCAAATGGTCATAACCCTCAACTTGGATATATGGCTTCTCATCGATTATGTAAAAAGCAAAGTTTACTGGTTGGTTGTCTGTGTTGGTGTCAGTGATATCCTTGAGCACCATAGCCAATTCTGGCTTGCCCAACTCTGCATCTTCTTTGAAGTAGCCAGACAAGTTGGTCTTGATAGAAAACTCATACTTTTTGCCATCATCAGTCAAGATAGTTGATGACATGTCAAAGTTAAGTTTCTTTTCATCACCGCTTGTCTTTTCAACAGCAGCCGCCATTTGTTTAAGCACGTCCATTGGTTTAATTATAACAGCGCCGCCACCATCAGGTTTTACTGGTGGAGGTGGTGGAGGCGGTGGGGTGTCATCTTCGTCATCCCAATCACCGTCGTCGGAGCCGGTATTATCGCCTGGACCTGGTGTTATATTATCTTCGCCACCTATATTATCATCGCCTGGCTTGTTTTTATCAAAGTCGCAGGCACTGAATACAAGGGACAAAGAAAGTATGAGCAACATGGTCACAACGACTAACAAAACTATTTTTTTGTTTCTCATATTTCCCTCCCACTACGCAAGCATAATGCGTAATAGTTTTTTATTTATTATATAATAATGTTGTTGTCTTAAACAAACCTTAACTAATTCGAGAAAATTTTTCAAAAAAATTATTTTTATAACGATTGCTTATCGATTTTTTCAAGAAAATATTATTTTTTTACAACAACTTAGTGATTTATGACAATTTTTGTAGCATAAATTTTTTTTGTAAAATTTTATTTTTTATGTCAATTGGTTATTGATAAATATAAAATCAACCAGTTTTTACACATTCGCCAATCGCATACACTACTCAAAATTTAATCATAAAACTGCCTTGATACTCCTTTGTTTGAGCAAACTATTCCGCAAGAAAGGTCTTCTGTTATATATGATTTTGCCACTTTTGCATAGAGTTGATATTTTTTTTGTTTGGACTATATATCGATATTGGCAATACTGCTTATTGTTACTATTTTGCTCTTATATTGCGTTTTTGCTTGGCTTTATGATTGTAACTTGTTTTGCACTCGTAAGCATAGCCTTGCTCTCGATGAGAGATAGCTTGCGTTCTTTGCAATGGTGTGTTGCACAGTCAATCATAAGTGCAATCTTG
Source organism: uncultured Clostridia bacterium (assembly GCA_945992255.1). Classification (GTDB taxonomy): domain Bacteria; phylum Bacillota; class Clostridia; order Christensenellales; family UBA3700; genus HGM11368. The sequence goes on along the minus strand of CAMFVQ010000022.1, from coordinate 4,167 downwards.
CTCCAAATAAGCGATAGATTGCGTTCTTTGTAATTGTTGTCTTTTGCCACTTATACCCAAACTACAAGCTTTGCTCACTGTGCGAATTGATATGTGGGTTTATGCCTGCATTTTGCAACAAAAAAAAGACCTGACACGATTGCCAAGTCTACTTATTTTATTTGATAAAAATGTCGATATGTATCGACTTTTTGCCATTTTTTATATTATTTCTTGTGTCGATTTTTCGACTTTGTCATCCTTGTCATGCCACATATATCCGATATTTTTGATAGTGCAAAGATAGTGTTTGACACCATATTTGTCCAAGATTTTTCTAAGTTTGCTCACATATACTTCGGTCACAGTGATGATTGTTTCGCTGTCAAATCCCCATATGCGATTGAACAATTGCTCTTTGGATATGATGATATTGCGGTTGCGAATAAGGTGTTCGAGTAGGTCGTACATTTTGCCAGAAATCTTGACATATTCACCATTTACACTGAACATTTTGCTCCGAAAATCCATTTTGATGTCTTCGTGAACATAGATGTCCGAAAAGTTGTTGTTGTAGCGTCTTAGCACAGCCTCCGCCCTCGCCAACAGCTCTTGCTCGTGGTATGGGTGCACTATGTAGTCATCTGCGCCCAATCTAAGCCCCTCTACCTTCTTGTCCACGTTGTCCAATGCTGTCACGATAAGCACAGGACAAAGTGTATTTTTCCTAAGCTTTTCTAGCACAGCAAAGCCGTTTAGTTTTGGCAAAACCGCATCAATCACTATCATATCATAGTCATTGACCTCAGACATATAAAGCCCCTCTTCACCATCGAACGCATTTACGCTCTCACCAAGTGGAGATAACACCCTTGCCAAGTCATCTGCAATATTCTTGTTGCTCTCTATTGTTAAAAATTTCATAAATCCCTCAGAGACATTCTAACAAATACTATAAATAAAATCAATACAAACTTAAAAAAAACTTAATTATTTTTTCTGTTTGCGATTTTTGCACTATTTTTTACATATTGCCGTCCAAAGCCCCTGCCCAAATCGCCACAAAAAAATAGCCACGGCTTGCGTGACTATTTGATGATATTTTGGAATTAAAAAAGCTGAATTTAGACTTTTGATGCCAACAAGATATACACAAAATATCCTATATAGCTGAGTGTCATCAAAGCTCCTCCAATGCGACCTAGTTGTTTCTTTTTGGTGACAACAACTGCCACGAAAAGCATCAATGCGGCTGCAATTGCAACCAATGTATCCCACAAGAATGATGGTGCGAATACGACTGGAGAAATCATTGCTGACATTCCGATGACGAACAATATATTAAAGATGTTGCTGCCGATAATGTTGCCGATTGCGATATCTTGCTCGCCCTTGCGAGTAGCTATGACAGAGGTCACAAGCTCAGGAAGTGAAGTTCCGAATGCCACGATGACAAGTCCTGCAAAGTTGGTGCTGAGTCCCATATAGCCTACAAGTGTTGTCGCTGTATCTACTACGAATGTTCCACCTGCAACTACGCACACTGCACCCAATATCAAGAATACGATGATTTTCCATATTGGAAGCACTGCTGTTTCTTCTTCTGGCTCTGCAAGTCCAAGCTTTTTGTCACGCTTGACCATCATTGCAAGATAAACAATGAACAAAACAAATAGTATCAAGAAAACTGCCGCATCAATTCTGCCGATTTGTCCGTCAAAATAGCCCATAAGGAGTAGCATTGTTGTCAACACCAACACGAACGGAATCTCTATCCAAAGTGTTTGTTTCTTTACATTTAGACCATTCTTCGCCATCAAACCGCAAATACCAAGTATCAACAAGACGTTGGCAATATTGCTGCCAACAATGTTGCCGATTGCAACTGAACTGTTACCTTGCACTGCCGCCGTTATGCTTACTGAGGCTTCTGGAAGCGAAGTGCCTAACGCTACCACTGTCAAACCGATAACGATCTGTGGTATGCCGAATTTTTTAGCCAAACTAGATGCGCCGTCTACGAACCAGTCTGCACCTTTGATGAGCATCACAAAACCTATGATTAGGAAAAGTATATTAAGAAATATGCTCACTGTAACCTCCTAAGTTGTTATTGTACGGAAAGTATAACATATCCCTTATCAAAATGCACATATTTAGCACCACTTTACATTCCCCAAAAATTTTCATTTGATACAATGCAAGAATATTGAGTACCCCAAATCGGCAATAGTGTCCCAAAATTATTACTTAGAATATTATTATCGCTTTACTTACTATATTTTACAAGCCGTTTTGCATTTTTATTCTACCTATCCGACAAAAAGCTCCTTCACCTATTTGCAAAAGCTATCGCTCTCACCACCACATAGACTACATCTCCACTTATTTACACTATTGACCTCTATACTCCTCAATTTATACCACACTTATTTGCTGCGCCGCACAACGATTTACAAGCCCTTAGCCTCCACACAATTTATACAATAGCTCTGCCCGCAACACTATGCAAATTAAAATGCTGGCATTCGCACCTATTGGCTCTACACAGCCATAATTTACAACAATTATGCTCGTGCATACAACTTCTATACCGCCCACGGCCAAATACTACTACTGATAGATTGCATAAAATATAGCGTAACGACAATATCGCTACGCTATCTTTGGAGAACATCTCGCAACCATGTTGCGGTGTTGACTAGCTAGGCTAGTACAATTTATTTTACTGCATTCATATCCGCTGTCGTGATTGGGACAACTATGTCGATTGTTTCGCCACCACGCAACACTTTGATTGTCACTTCCGCACCTGCTCTTGCATCAAGCAAGCTGTCAGTTACCACGAACATTCTATCTATTTCTTTGGTCACGCCGTTGATTGTGACAGACTGCAAAATGTCGCCAACTTGGAATTTACCATCTGCCAAAGAATTGTTTTCAATCTCAGCTATTTCGACAGTTTCTTTAATCTTGTAAATGCTCTTATCGGACACATATTCGAGCTTGCTATCCTTTATCTTAACAGACACGCCGAGGGTTGGTTTTAGCACCTGTGTATTGGTCACGCCGTCGCAATGCGCAAGAATGTTTTCAACCACACCCCTTACAACACTGGCAGGAATTGCATAGCCCACACTCTCAACACCTGTTTTGATGATTTTTGCATTGACAATGCCGATGAGCTTGCCCTCAGCATTGAAAAGTCCGCCACCGCTGTTGCCTTGGTTGATAGCTGTATCAACACGCAAAACACGCATTTGTTCTTTGCCGGAATTGTCCACAAGTGACATTTCGATATATTCGCTATCCACACTAACTATACCCTCAGTCACGGACATACCTGTGCCTTGCGGATTGCCGATTGCAATAGCTGCTCCGCCTACCTTGACAGGAGAATTGTCTAGCTCAACTGCTGTCGCATTGCTGTTCTTGATGACTTCGCTGTTCTCGATCCTTAGCACAGCAAGGTCGTATTTCATACTACCGCCAATGTATTTGGCTATCATTTGATAGTCAGAATATTCTTGTCCACGCAACATAACCCTTATCTCTTTGCCAATTTTGGTGGTAGAATTTTGGTCATAAACTACGTGATAGTTGGTGATTATGGTCGCATTGCCCTTTTCTCGGTCAATGTCGTAAATCACACCAGAGCCTGCCGACATACTGCTCGAACCGGACAACAAACCGCCTGATGTAAGTACCGTATTGATAGTTACGCAAGACAACATGTTGTTGGATATAGTCTCAGCATTGTCCTTGCCGACATTGAACTCTACCCCCATTTTATCTTTGAGAAAAGCATAAAAGTCGCCCTCGTAGCCTTTGGCAACTTCTTCATTGTAGAGCTGTTTTAGGTCATCAATCGTCAGACTTTGTCCGTCCTTGCCATTGGTGCCGTTGCTACCCTTCAAACTGGCAAGCCACTCTGCCTCTGTACCTGTAAAACCATTCTTGACTGCAATCTCGTATGCCGAAAGTCCTTTTTCGCCACCAATCGTGCAGGCTGTGGTCATAACTACCACCATTACCAATATGATTATTATTGTTATTATAGAAAATATCTTTGATTTTTTGTTCATATATCTACTCCTCAATAGGTCTAAATTGAGTATACTACATATTTTTATGTTTTTACACATTTTAATTATTTTTTTAGAAAAACATTACAAAATATATAGATTT
>CAMFVQ010000021.1 GCA_945992255.1 uncultured Clostridia bacterium | reverse complement strand
TATTTTAATGATTTTTATTTTTAAACAAAAAAGCCACCTTGTTAGGTGGCAATATTGCAAAATTTATTTATGTAAAAAAACTCGCCATAGCGAGTATTTTACTTGACTTCAATTAGGCTTCTTTTTTAAGATTGTCCAATTGCTTAGATAGTCTAGAAATTTTTCTGCTTGCTGTGTTATCTTTGTAGATACCATCGCTCTTAGCTCTGTTGATAAGAGATACGGTTTCTTTCAAAAGTGTTTCTGCCAAAGCAACATCCTTAGCTTCGATAGCTGCGGTGTACTTCTTAACGCTGTTGCGAACACGAGTTCTCTTAGCTACGTTGATATCGTTAGCCTTTTGGTTGGTGATAACTCTCTTTTTCTGTGACTTAATGTTAGGCATGACTCCCTCCATTTGATTATTTGTTTGGTTATTTTGCTTATGTAGTTTAGCACAATGCCAGATATAATGCAAGGAAATTGTAACATATTTTACATTTTTTTGCAAAATTTATATATTTTTCCATTTTTTACAAACAATAATTGTATGAACACTGCCCAATTTACCCCATATTCGGACCTAGCATTCGAGTTTTCAAGCGAATATTCGTTGCCTCACAAGTCCTACAAAAAGCAAGGAATACTTGTCAAAGAAGTCAATCTCGACGACCACCTTGCTCGCCGTTTGGGTAGGCGTGCAGGTCAATATATCACTCTAGAATGGACCAAAGCTATGCCTGTCAACATAACAACTTTGCTCTCAAGCCAACTAAAAACAATGTCCACAGGGTTGGGATTGTCCTCGCCACAAGTTTTGTGCATAGGGCTTGGCAACCCCAATTTTTTGGTAGACAGGCTTGGCACACTTTGCTTAGACAATTTGACCATTTCTCCCCATTCCAATCTAACTAAACTCTACCCTAGTATAGAGAGCGTAACCGGCATTTCATCTTTTGATATGATATCTGCCGTTGTTCAAAAAATCAAACCAAATCTTGTCATAGTCATTGACACATTGGCAACATACAAACTATCTCGCATAGGCTCGTGTATCCAACTGACCACTGCAGGCATATCGCCGGGCGGTGGTGTGGGCAATGACCAACCGCACATATCACGCACTTCTCTCAATGTCCCTGTCATTGCTGTTGGTGTTCCACTGCTCATATCGCTTGGAAGCATTTTCAAAGATTGTGATTTGACCGACAAAGAACTTTCTGTCCAAGTTATGCCAAAAGATGTAGACAAAGATATCCAATCGCTATCGAGTATCATTGCCCAATCAATTACACAGACTTTTGCAAAATCGTGATATGTATCGACTTTTTTGCATATTTTACTCTTTCTATAAACTTTAATTCATTCGAGCATCGAACATATCCACCGCATATTTTGTCCAAACAAAAACTCCCTACAACATATTGTCACAGGGAGCTATATTTTGTTTTATGATTTATCTCCAAAAAACATTGCCGTCGTGGCTTAGCACGCCCCAACGCTTGTCGAGCATTACGACCGCTTTTCCGTCCACGAATGGAGTGGCTATGTCATACATAGGTTGAATCACCCATTGACCTTCCTTGTCGATATAACCTGTTTTTTCGTTGATTGTTGCCACCGCAACTCCCTCCGAAAAACTGCAAGCCGCATCGAATTGATAGTCGATGACAATCTCGCCCTTTGTATCAATGAAGCCAAGTTTTTCATCCTTTTCTACACATGCAAGTCCTTCGCTGAATTGGAAAGCTTCTTGGAATGTTGGTTGAATAAGCACGTTGCCTTTCCAATCTTTATATCCCCACTTGCCCTTGCGACAAAATTTGACAATGCTGTCAGGAGTTAGCTTTTGCTTGACTGGCTCTTGTGCAAAATTCGGACGAACCCTCTTGCCCATGATAATCTCATTGATAGTCATACCTGCATACATTTTGGACAAGCTGTCATTGAGAGACTTGTTGACGCCATCTAACTTTTTGACTTTTTTGTCGTGATTGCGTTTTTCCTTGGTTTGAGTTTCCGCAACATTGCCCGGCTTTTGTTGAAAAATTTGTCTATCTTGTTTGTTCTTGCCTTGTTTGTCCTTGACTTGCTTGCCACCATTTTGTTTTGGCTCACCCTTGCCGGCATTGTTTTGTTCGGCAGGTGTTGGAGCTTGCTCTTCTGCTCTGAACTCCACGCCAAGCAGTTTTAGTTTGTTCAATATCTCAAAGCATTGTTTTTTGCCAATGTTTTGTATACGATACATCTCTCTCATACGACGCTTTGCAATGTCCCCAACGGTTGCCACGCCACCCTTAGTCAATGTATCTAGCACGCTTTGACTAAGTCCTAATTCGGCAATTGGCTTGTCCAATACTTCTTTTGGATAATTTGGAACATAAGCATCTTCGACAGGTCTTTTCTTCTTGTTGTTATAAAATTTCTTTCTCATATTGAATATTTTAGCATATCTAAAAAAAATTATCAATCTACTTTTTATTATAAATTGTATTTTCTTTTTTATTATGATATAATCAAAAATATGAAAAAACTAGTATACAATAATTGGACGCAAAAAATAATAGTGCTTTGCATTCTTCTCATCGTTTTGGGCGGAATAATTTTTGCACTTCCACGCACTTTTGCCCAAAACAGCAATGTAAAAATACTGTTATCTGAGGATTCTGTGTTCGCTACCAACGGCGACATTATCGCATTCTCCAATGACAAAACTCTATCCATTGCTAAAGATGACAAAATTTTCCAAAGCGAAAGTTCGCTATCTAGCAAGGCAAAAGATATTGTGATATTCGGCGACCATATTGTTGTACTCAACAATCAAAATAAATTGGAGGTTTTCCGCTTTGCTGATGACAAACTATCCAAAGACGACAGCTTTTTTGATACTATCCAACTGGAATACAAGCATATCGATACTATTCAAGGAATATTTGCCACTGCCAACAACTTTTATGTAGCAGACAGCTCATCAATTATTGCTTTCAGCAAAACAGAAAGCCCTGTTATTCCTTGCTTATTCCCTGCTGGCACTGTCATATCTGATTTTGCTATCATCAAAAATAATGTGTTTATTTTATCAAGCAAAAAGCTATATAAATTGTCGTACAAAACTACCAACCTCGATGATTGTTTGGTGGCAAGCAACTACCAATTCAGCTCGCTAGATAGTGGCGACAATGTCATATATCTCAATACAGATAGCCAAATTGTCCAATACAACCCTGCTGAAAATACTTTCTTTGAGATGGGCAAAACACCTTTTGCACAAGGCAAAATCAACTTTGTTGGGGGCGACACTCCATACATATTCGTAGACTGCAAAGCTGATCTATCTATCAAACAATTCTCTATTGTGAACAACAAAATCAAATATATCAACAGCTTTGACAACACCATTTACCAAGCACCTGAAGTTTTCAATATCGTGCGTATTGCCAAAGCAAGTGAAAATATAGATGTGTTCGTATCACCAAAAACACTTCTTCCAGTTATGCAAGCCACCAAGGATAGTTATCTTGTAGTGCTTGCCGAAAAAGAAGAATATTATTATGTAACCAACGGCACTGGCAAATATGGATATATTGCCAAAGATAGCCCAATCAATATCATAGATCAAGCCACCGATACCAAGTGGGGAACGGACGTATGTGTGTTGCACCCCAACACTCCACTCTACTCACTACCTTTCGAGTCATCGACTGTGGTTGCCAAAATGTCAATCAATGACAGACTTGTACTCATCAACTGCCTTGCTGTCCAAGACGGTGTAGATGTATGGGGTTGGTGCAAAGTTAGCTATGTGGGCGAAAATGATCAAGTCATCACCGCTTATGTGCAAAATACGAGCATTGCGCCATACACTTCACTCACTCCTCCCAACCTCAAAAAGAGTGCCAAAGTCAAGGTGGACAAATTCGGCACACTCCTCAATGTATATGCACTTCCTGCAGATGACTCCAAGGTTGTCAACCAACTTGTTGACGGCACAGAAATCAAACTGCTCGAAAAGTTGGATACAAAATCCGAATGGACAATGATTATGATAGGAGATCAAGTAGGTTATGTCAAGACTGCCAACATATTGACTAGTGGTCTGACCTCGGTTCAAATCTTTATCGCAACCATTGTGCCAATCGTAGTTGTTGCAACAATCATAATCGTAACAATTCTGCTCATCAAACGCAGACAAAATCAATACTAAACTTATTTAGGTAGGTAATAATATGAAACTTACAATGACAGGACAAATTTTGGCTCGCAAACTTGGACTAAGTGAAGAGCAAGCAACTGCCCAACTCCAAAGCGGTTCGCTCACCCTTGTACAAGTTGATACTGCCCTATCCAATGACGTTACCGCTCCAGTAGCGATTGACGTTTTCAACAAAAGCGGCTGCTCGCTTTGCAATCCAGATTGTGTAACTTTCGTAATGGACCACTTTACTCCAAACAGAGATATCAAGACTGCTGAGCTTTGCAAAACCGTACGAGAATTTTCTCACGAGCATGGTGTAAACAACTTCTTTGACGTGGGCGAAATGGGTATCGAACATGCCCTACTCCCTGAGAAAGGCATTGCCAAACCTTGGAACGTAATCATCGGTGCGGACAGCCACACTTGCACTTATGGTGCATTGGGCGCTTTTTCTACCGGTGTAGGCAGCACAGACATTGCCGCTATCATGATGAGTGGCAAAGTATGGCTCAAAATACCTAGCGCTATCAAGTTCAAACTTGTGGGCAAACCAAGCGAAGATATCAGTGGCAAGGATATTATTTTGCACATTATCGGACTTATAGGCGTTGATGGCGCACTTTACAAATCTATCGAATTCGATGGCGAAGGCGTTCAATACCTTACTATGGACGACAGATTTACCATATGCAATATGGCTATCGAATGTGGCGCAAAGAATGGTATTTTCCCTGTCGATGACCTCACCAACGAATATACTATGGAAAGCTGTGGAATGACTTTCGACAAGCTCAGCTGTGGCGATGATGATGCTTATGAACAAGTTATCACCATTGACCTATCAGCTATTCGCCCAACAGTCAGCTTCCCTCACCTACCTTCCAACACTCGTGTAGTCGAGGAAGTCCAAGAGCAAATCAAAGTCGATCAAGTTGTCATCGGTTCTTGTACCAACGGCAGACTAAGCGACCTTAGAGCTGCAGCAAAAGTTCTCGAAGGCAGACATGTAGCTGCAGCTGTGCGTACTATCATCATTCCTGGCACCAACAAGATTTATCTTGAAGCCCTCAAAGCTGGATATATCGAAACATTTATCAAAGGCGGTTGTGTTGTATCTACCCCAACTTGCGGTCCTTGTCTTGGCGGACATATGGGCATTTTGGCAAGTGGCGAAGTGGCTGTGACTACCACCAACCGCAACTTTATCGGCAGAATGGGTGCAAAAGACAGCTATATTTATCTAGCTTCCCCTGCTACCGCTATGGCAACTGCTATTGCTGGCAAATTGACCAGTGCAAAACAATTGGAGGACTAATATGATACAAGGAAAAGTTTTCAAATTCGGCGATGATATTGATACCGATGTCATCATTCCTGCTACATATCTCAATACTTTCGATGAAAAAGAATTGGCAAAACATTGTATGGAATACACCAATCCTGAGTTTTATTCCCAAGTAAAAGTGGGTGATATTATGGTTGCAGGTCGCAACTTTGGCTGTGGTTCTTCTAGAGAACACGCCCCTATCGCTATCAAAGGCTGTGGCGTGCCTGTGGTAATTGCCAAGTCATTCGCTCGCATTTTTTACCGCAACGCAATCAATATCGGACTTTATATCATCGAATGTCCTCAGGCTGTGGACGGCATAGAACAAGGCGATGAAGTGAGTGTGGACGTCAACACTGGCGTTATCACCAACATCACCAAACACACCACCTTCCAAGGTCAAGCCTTCCCACAATTTATCCAAAACATTATCGAATGTGGCGGACTCATCAACGCAATCAAACAAAACAAACTATAATCGGAGATAACTATGTCAAAATATAATATTGCAGTAATCAAAGGTGATGGCATTGGACCAGAAATTGTCAATGCGGCAATGGACGTTCTTACCAAAATTGGCGAAAGATACAACCATACTTTCGACTTCACTCAAAGCATTTGCGGTGGAATTGCCTATGACAAATACGGCGAGCCTCTTCCACAAGAGAGCTTGGATATTTGTCTTGCTAGCGACAGCGTGCTGCTTGGTGCTGTGGGTGGTCCTCAATATGACAATTTGCCATACGAAAAACGCCCAGAGCGTGCTTTGCTTGGCGTAAGAAAAGCTATGGGACTCTATGCCAACCTAAGACCAGCCAAAATCTTCCCTGCCCTAGCAGGTGCTTGCCCACTCAAAAACCCAAAAAATATCGATATGCTCATCGTAAGAGAACTCATCGGTGGCATTTACTTTGGCGAAAAGGGAATCCGCCAAGGCAAACTTGGCCGTGAGGGCTATGATGTGATGGCTTACAGCGAAATGGAAGTGGAGCGAATTGGTCGTATTGCTTTCGAGCTTGCCCAAAAACGCCGTGGCAAAGTGTCCAGCATAGACAAAGCCAACGTGCTTTCTACCAGTGGCATTTGGAGAAAAATCATTCATGATATCCACGAAGATTATCCAGACGTCCAACTCGAAGATGTGCTTGTGGACAATGCCGCAATGCAAATCGTAAGAGATCCATCTCAGTTCGATGTCATCGTAACTGGCAACCTATTCGGCGACATTCTATCCGACCTTGCTTCCCAATGCGTAGGCTCTATCGGCATTTTGCCATCAGCTTCACTCGGCGAAACAACTCGTGGATTGTATGAGCCTATCCACGGCTCTGCCCCAACCATTGCAGGCAAGAACATTGCCAACCCTATCGCAACTATACTCTCTGCCGCTATGATGCTCAGATATGCTTTCGACCTCCAAGAAGAGGGCGAGGCAATCGAAAAGGCAGTCGAGAAAACTCTCAATGACGGCTACCGCACCGCAGACCTCCAAGAAGAGGGATTATCTGTACTTGGCACTAAGGAAATCACCGAAGTCATCATCAACAATATCTGACAATTTGCAAACATACTCGCAGATAAAACAAACAACAAACAGCCCCATCTTTATTAGATTGGAGCTGTTTTTCGTTTGATATTTTTCTTAATTATTGAAAATTTGCTTTCAAGCTGTTTGTACTTTTCATATAAAAAATGTGGCTGACATATACAAAATCCCCTTGTTTTTTTTGCAAAAAAAATGGAGCTTTCGCTCCATATTTTGTTTGTTATTTGTTGCTTTCGATATAGTTTACAACATCAGCGATTGTTTGGAATTCAAATGCTGCTGTGTCATCAATCTCGATACCGAACTCATCTTCTACTGCCATAATAATCTCTACAACATCGAGAGAATCTGCTTCCAAGTCTTCTTTCAAAGAAGTTTCCATCTTCAAATCATCTTTTGATACATCGAGTGTATCTGCAATAATACTTACCAATTTTTCAAATACCATATTGTTTTCCTCCACCTATTATACTAACACTATTTGAGCTTTTAGTCAATATATATTTCCAATCATATCTCACATATAGTGATGTCGCAATCGCTCGAATAAACCGATATAATGTACTCTTCCAATATATCTACCTTGTGAAGCATTGACTTGTCCACTTGCATGCCAATCAACTCTTTAGTGATGCCTGTGCCAAGATATTTGGCATATGCTTCTAGCTCTGTCCACTCTTCGATTGTGCCAAGCCGTGGCGATATTTTTCTGTCTTTCCGCTCTATATCTATGCCCACTTCCACTTGGCTAGTCGCCAACAAAAATATATCTTGGGTGTGTGATATAGACACACAACAATTTTCGGCCGCCGGCTTGCCGAGAGAGTCATAACACAACTTCAATTGCTTGCCTGTTATGTTTTGGTAGCTCTCGCATGCTTTTTGCCTTGCCTTTTCTTTGTCTATTCCTCTGCCCACGAATATCAACATAGCTACATTATAACATAGGATAGTGACTTTTTCAACGCTTTGTATTGTATATAGCGTGCGAATATGTTATAATAACATTTAGAGGTATATTATGAAATTTTGTGAAAGATTATTTGATTTACAGCCTGCTAGCAGTTGGGAATTGTGTTTTCCACTCGGCAACGGCAACATTGGCGTTATGCCTACTGGCGGTGTAAACAACGAAATATGGCATATCAATGATGATACACTTTGGTCAGGCAACAAGGCGTTCCACAGACAAACTGAGGCGTTCGACAAGCTCCGCTCTCTCGTGATGAGTGAGGACTTCAAGCAAGCTGAAGCTACTCTTTGGAAAGATGTGTTGGGTGAATTTACCCAAGGATATTTGCCTATGGGCAATGTAATTGTCACTCGTTCCAACGTGACCAAGTCCAATTATAGCCGTATGCTCAACTTGAAAACTGCAATTCATACCACTTGTTTTGATGACACCATTCAGACAAGTTTTGTGTCCCACCCAGACAGAGTTTTTGCTACTGCAATCAACACCAATGCCCACGTGGTACACAAGTTTTCACTCACCAGCGAGTTGCAAAATTCCACTCACTACAACGTGACCAACAATGTGGCAACAATGGTGCTAGATGTGACTGCGCCTACCCATGTAGAGCCTGTCTATATGCCATCTAACAATCCGATTATTTACGACCCAACCAACCCCGGCATGAGTGGACAAACTCGTGTCAAAATCACTTCCGATGGTTTAGTCAACCTTGTAGGTGATGAGATTTGCATATCTAACGCAACTTCTATCACCGTATATTTGACTACCGCCACATCGTACAACTTCCCTGACCAAAATCTCGATGAAGTGACCGAAAACACCCTCGCCAAAGCTCTCCAAAAAGGCTATGATGAAATTGCCAAAAATCATGTAAGTGACTTTTCTGAGCTGTTTGGCAGAGCAAGTTTCAACCTCGAAAAAGGTTATGATGATGTGGATATGCCTACCAAAGATATTCTCAAAAAGCGTAGAAAATCACCACAACTTGCTGTGCTTTTGTTCAACTTTGGCAGATATTTGATGATTTCAGGCTCTCGTGAAGACTCCACTTGTATGAATTTGCAAGGTATATGGAACAAAAAAGTGCGTGCGCCTTGGAGCAGCAACTACACCACCAATATCAACACTGAGATGAATTATTGGAATGTAGATGCCGTGGGCTTGTCCGAATGTCATATTCCTATGCTCCGCCATGTGCGTAAAATCGCCGAGCAAGGTGCAATTTCCGCCAAGAATATGTTCGGTTGTGAAGGCTGGTGCTGTGGTCAAAACAGCGATATTTGGGGCAGCAGCGACTGCGTTGGCACTCGTTCGGATTATAGCCCTGCATCTTGGGGATTGTTCATAGGCGGTGGCGGTTGGCTAGCCAGTCATATTTGGACACACTTCGAGTACACCAACGACGTAGAATTTTTGAAAGAATACTATGACGTTTTGCGTGGAAGTGCCAAGTTCTTCCTAAGCTATCTAGTCAAAGACGATCAGTCCGACTACTATATCGTATGCCCTTCTTCTTCACCTGAAAATATGTATTTCCACAACGGCGGCAGATATGCAATCACCAAAAATGCAACAATCGATTCGACCATTGCAAGACAAATTTTTGGTATCATTGTCAAGGCAAATGCTGTCTTGCATTGTGATGATGAGTTCGCCAAAGAATGTGAAGATATGCTCGGCAAAATCTATCCTTTCAAAATCAGTAAGTCAGGTCGACTTGTCGAGTGGTATGATGACTACAAAGAAGTGGACAAACACCACAGACACCTATCTCACTTGTACGGATTGCACCCGGACAACCAAATTTCTCCACTCACCACTCCTGAGCTTGCCACTGCGTGCGAAAACTCTTTGGCAACACGTGGCAATGGCGGTACGGGTTGGAGCTTGGCTTGGAAAATCAACATGTATGCCCGCCTATTCGATGGCGATATGGCTCTAAAACTTATCAACAGACAGCTCAAATACATTCCATCACGCACCAATTCCGTTGTAATGCATGGCGGTGGCTCTTACGGCAATATGCTTTGCGCTCACCCACCATTCCAAATAGACGGCAATTTCGGCGCTATGAGCGGTATTTGCGAGATGCTTTTGCAAAGCCATACCATTCTGCATATATTGCCTGCCCTACCTTCCAAATGGAAGAATGGCTCTTTCAAAGGCTTGGTTGCCAAGGGCGGTTATGTAGTGGACTGCGAGTGGAAAAACGGCAAGGTAACTACTCTGCACATCAAAGGCAAGGGCGAAGATATTCCTGTACTCATCGACGGCATAAAGAAAACAGTCCAACTCAACACAGTGCTAAAATTCAATTAAAATCTGAGCAAAAAAAGTATGCTTGCAAAACCTAACTTTTGTAGTTTTGCTCAATGGCTAGCTTTCAACAACAAAAAAGGCTAACGAACATCTCGTAAGCCTTTTTATTATTTACAAAAAATCAAGCGTAGAGAACCTATGCTTGATTTTTATCAAAATATTCGTTTTATGTATTGTTTGCATATTTTGGTATTGAGTTATCTAGCCTGCTTACTGATTAGGCTATGTTTATACACACTTACGCCTGTTTTGCCTGCATAGATTGGGTATAGAACTCATCTACCATATCCATAAATTCGTCGTCAATGGCGTTGATATCCTTATCATCCGCCCACTCATAATGCACATCTACATTGTAAACGAAGATATTGCCTTTGTCTTTCCAGTTGCAAGTCTTGCCTACACAACTCTCCTCGATGCGTCTATCGCAATCTTTTGGGCGAGATAGGGTGTGTCCCCTGTCTTCAAATAGCACGAACTTGGCATTAGGATTGGTGCATTTGTCCTTTTGGGCATAAATTGAGCTAGAAAAAATAACCGTTGGGTCGTTGGTGCTGTGAGCTACAAGCACTGGTCCGCCGAAGTTGTTGATACCCTTTATACCATTGTAAACGCCTCTTTTGCCGAACTTCAACCATTGGAGCAAATATACCCATGGTTTGGCAAGAATCATCACCTTGCCCACCCATTTTTGACCTTGGAAATATGTTATATCCCAACAATTGTTGAACCCTGCAAGTGAAGCAACGGCAGTGATTTTGTCCTTGACGTCATCTTCATTGAGCATTGTTGCCGAGCCATATCCGCTCCAACTGTGTCCATACACGAAAAGTGGCAAACCCTTGAACTCTTCTTGTTCACTTGTCCACAAAACAACATTGTGCATATCTATTTGGGATTGGGCAAGTCCTTTGATATATTTACCGCTGCTCTTGGAGCAACCTGCAATATCATAGCTGACTACCTTGTATCCGTGCTTAGTAAAGTATGCCACTCGGTTGAGATAATTGTTCATACCGCAACCAATGCCGTGTCCTAGCACGATTACACCCTTTGACGACTTGTTGTTTTTGTCCACGAAAACACCGCCACATAACGTGTTTTTACCACTTGGAATCCAAACTTCTTTCCTGTCCATCTCTGGATAAGCATCGTCGCCTATACACCTGCGTGTAGGCTTGCATCGAGTATTGAATACTATATCATAGTACAATTTTGTTGCCAAAAGTGGTACAATAATGGTTGGAAAAAGTATTATATAAACTAATACAAATGCGATTGGTCCTACTATTGAGATAAATTTTTGTTTACCTGAAATGTTCATAAATCTATTATAGCATACTTTGTCAAGTGTGGACAAAAATTTTGCAAATTCCAGCGGTTTTTGGGACAACTTTATGATTTTGTCCAACTACAATATATTTTCGTTGTCTAGTTTTTTTTGCTTTTTAGTGTCTAGTTTTTTTGCAAAAAAATACACCTAGGATTTCTCCTAGGTGCAAAGCTTTTTACAAAAATTACTTAGCTTCTGGCATATTCTTTACCAATTCGATAATAGCCATCTCTGCATTGTCGCCTCTGCGAGCACCAAGCTTGATAATACGTGTATATCCACCTTTTTGATTGAAAGCTTCTGCTCTCTTAGCATAGAATGGAGCATACTCTCTGAAAAGTTTCTCTACCAATGGATGCTTAACATCTTTTGTTCTCTCTTGGTATTCAGACTTCTTTTCTTTGTCGCCCTTTGCTTCTTGGATATCTCTAAGACCTGCCATCAATTTTCTTCTTGCAGCAAGTTTCTTTGTACCATCATTGGTAAACTCTACTTCTCTAACAACGCCCTTATCATCAGTCTTAGACTTCTTTACGGTAACTACATCGTCATAGGTATTGATAGCAAGTGTAAGCATTTTTTCTGCATAACTTCTTACTTCTTTAGCCTTTTCTACGGTTGTCTCAAGACGGCCATACCAAAGCAATTCTGAAGCTTGGTTGCGGATAAGTGCCATTCTCTCTTCTGCTGTTCTACCCAACTTTCTTGCCATTTTCTTTACCTCCTCTTAATCTTCGTTGCTTTTTAGACTCAAACCTTTGTCTTCAAGCTTTTGTATTACTTCTTCAATTGACTTCTTGCCAAGGTTTCTCACTTTCAAAAGGTCATCAACAGTGTTGTTCTTGATGAGGTCTTCGATTGTGTTGATACCAGCTCTCTTCAAACCATTGAATGATCTAACCGATAGGTCAAGCTCTTCAATGCTGCTCTCAAGCTCTTTCTTCTTGTTTTCTTCGTCTGGGCTTACCAAGATTTCTTTGTCTTTCATATTGTCAACGAGGTTGACGAACAATCCAACGTGGTCTTGCATAAGTTTTGCAGACAAACTGATAACTTCCTTTGGAGTATATGTTCCATTGGTAAGTACAGAGATAGTCAATTTGTCAAAGTTGATATTTTGTCCTTGTCTTGTACTCTCAACAACATAGCTCGCAGCTTCTACTGGAGTAAAAATTGAATCTACTGGAATGTAACCGATTGGTTGTTCTTCATCTTTGTTGTCACTAGCTGGAACATATCCTCTACCGTAACCAATTGTGATGTCCATTTCCAATTTTGCGCCTTCATCCAATGTGCAGATATACATATCTGGATTCAAAATTTCGATATCCGAACTGCATGCAATGTCACTTGCTCTAACTTCACCTGGAGTATATTTATTGATTGTGCAAACTTGTTTGAAGTTTATATCTTCTGTATGAGCTTTTACTGCCAAGCCCTTGATGTTAAGGATAATGTCAGTAACATCTTCCTTAATACCTGGAATAGAAGTGAACTCATGTGACACGCCTTCAATCTTGATTCCTACTGGAGCTGCACCTGGCAAAGCACTGAGCAAAATTCTTCTGAGTGCGTTACCGATAGTTGTTCCAAAACCACGATCGAGAGGCTCTACGACGAACTCCATCTCTCTGCCACTTTGTTTTTCTATACATTCAATTCTAGGTTTTTTGATCTCTATCATTTTTTACCTCCTATAATTTAGAGCTAAACTTATTTAGAATACAATTCGACGATCAAGTGTTCTTCGATGTTCTCTACAACGTCTTCTCTTGTAGGCAATTCAAGAATTTTTCCTGTCAAAGTTTCATTGCTGAACTCGAGCCACTTAACAAGTCCTACTGACTTTCCTTCTTTTAGATTTTTGAAATAAGTTTTGTCAACTTTGTTTTCCTTAACAGCGATAACATCACCTTTCTTTACCAAGAATGATGGAATGTTTACACACTCGCCGTTGACAGTAATCAAAGCATGGTTTACGATTTGTCTTGCTTGAGCTCTTGATTGAGCAATACCCATACGGAATACTACGTTGTCAAGTCTTCTTTCGAGCAAGCAAAGCATATTTTCACCAGAGATACCACGCATTGTTTCAGCTTTGTCAAAGTAACCTCTGAATTGCTTTTCGCAAAGACCATACATTCTCTTTGTCTTTTGTTTTTCTCTCAATTGTACTGCATATGAAGATGCCTTCTTACGACCTGCGCCATGTTGTCCAGGAGGTGTTGGGCGTTTTTCCAATGCACATTTTGCTGACATACATCTTTCGCCTTTCAAGAAAAGTTTTACGCCTTCTCTTCTGCATTGACGACAATCTGCACCTGTATATTTAGCCATATATCTTTATCCTCCTTTTATAGTCTTCTTTCTTTTGGTGGACGGCAACCATTGTGTGGGATTGGAGATACGTCTTTGATAAGTGTAACTGCCAAACCGCATACTCCCAATGCTCTAATAGCCGACTCACGACCAGAACCTGGTCCTTTTACATAAACATCAACACTCTTCATTCCGCAATCAACAGCAACCTTTGCAGCATCTTCTGCAACGATTTGAGCAGCAAATGGAGTAGATCTCTTGCTACCACGCAAGCCGAGCTTACCAGAGCTTGACCAGCTGATTGTGTTACCTTGTGTATCAGTAATTGTTACGATTGTGTTGTTGAAGGAAGCATGAATATGTGCGCAACCTTTCTCAACACGACGCTTGTTTGTATTACGTTTCTTTGTTGAAACAGCTTTTTTAGCAACTGCCATATCTTACTCCTCCTTATTTCTTCTTTCTGCTTACGGTCTTCTTTGGACCTTTGCGTGTTCTAGCATTTTGTTTTGTGCTTTGACCACGAACTGGGAGTCCCTTACGGTGTCTAACACCACGGTAACAACCAATTTCTTGCAATCTCTTGATGTTAAGTTTTACTTCACGTTTCAAATCGCCCTCAACAATAATGTTGTGGTCAATCCATTCACGAATCTTACCAACTTCGTCATCGTTCAAATCCTTGATTCTTGTATCAGGATTGATGCCTGTGTCAGCGAGAATTCTGTTTGCGGTCACTCTACCAATACCATAGATATAGGTAAGACCGATTTCTACTCTTTTCTCACGTGGCAAATCCACGCCAGCAATACGAGCCATGAAACTACCTCCAAAATTTTCTTATAATTTATATTATACGTTTTAGGAAGTATATCGTTTGTAGTTTGGAATGAAACGATATTTGCCGCTCCTTTACGGATAATTTTTCATTATGCCAAAAAATTATAGCATAAAATCTATAACTTGGCAAACATTTTTTACTACTTTTTTACGCAAAGAAAGGATTTATGGAAAATTCCACAATCCTTCTTAGCTTTTTGTTAAAAATTAACCTTGTTTTTGCTTATGCTTCTTGTACTTGGAACAAATTACCATAACTGTTCCGTTTCTCTTGATAACTTTACAGCTGTCACAAATAGGCTTTACTGATGGTCTAACTTTCATTTTTCTTTCCTCCGTTAGCTTACTGTTTATTTATTACGCCATACGATTCTACCCTTTGTTAGGTCGTATGGACTGAGTTCAACTTTGACTGTATCTCCTTCTACAACTTTGATGTTGTTCTTTCTAAGCTTGCCAGCCAAATATGCTACGATGACATGTCCGTTGACAAGTTGAACTTCAAACTTGGTATTAGGCAAAACTTCTACTACTTTGCCTTCTGCCTCGATTACATCTTCTTTAGACATAGACACCTCCTACTTTTGTTGCATAATGTATTGATTTAGTATATCTTTGACTGCTTGATTGGTCAAGTTGCCATTCTCTACGAGGTCAGCTACCTTTTCCTCTCTTGCTGCCAATTTGATATGTTTGAGCTTTTTGAGTTTTGGAGATTCTACCTTGCGGCGTTCTCCATCTACCATCATAATATAATCATCGCTCACACGCTTGACTACCAAGCTAAGTTTGCCTTGGTCGTGTCCTTGTGTACTCTTGACTATATCTCCGACGAATATTTCTTTGACTTTTTTCACAATGACAATATCTCCACGCCGTCCTCTGTTATCAACACGGTGTTCTCATAGTGTGCAGATGGTTTGCCATCTTTGGTCACTATTGTCCAGCCGTCGTCCAACATCAACACACGCTCTGTTCCCATATTTATCATAGGCTCAATCGCAATGGTCATATTGGCTCTAAGTCTAAGTCCGTGTCCAGCCTTTCCATAATTCGGAACTTCTGGATCTTCGTGCATATCTTGTCCAATACCGTGTCCGACAAGGTCTCTTACCACACCATAACCAAAACTTTCTGCATAGCTTTGGATAGCGTGTCCTAGATCACCCAATCTTACACCTGCTTTAAGCACTTTGATACCTTCGAAGAAGCATTGCTTTGTAACCTCGGCAAGTTTACGCTTTTCTTCACTTACATTGCCTACAAGATATGTTCTGGCAGCATCGCCGTTGTAGCCTTTGTAGATACTACCACAATCCACACTTACCAAGTCACCATCTTGGATAACTCTGTCGGAAGGAATTCCGTGTACGACTTCTTCGTTGATTGAGGTACATACCGATGCAGGATAGCCTTCATATCCCAAAAATGATGGGACAGCATCTTGACTGATAATATAGTCATGGGCTATTTTGTCGAGCTCCTTAGTCGTCATACCCACTCTTATTTTCTCTTCTAGAAGATTGAGAGTGTCACGCACGATTTGGTTGGCTCTACGCATCAATTCTATCTCTTGGTCAGACTTAATGCTTATCATTGATAATCTCCATAATATCGTCAAATACTTTGGTCATTTCTTGCATACCATCGACATTTTTCAATACACCTTGCTTATTGTAAAAATCAATAAGTGGAGCTGTCTGTTTGTTGTAGACTTCGAGTCTTGCCTTGACTGTCTCTTCTTTGTCATCATCACGTTGGTATAGTGGAGAACCGCATTTGTCGCATTTGTCAGAATGATACCAAGATGTATGGAAACTTTCTCCACACTTGCACATTCTTCTGCCTGCAATACGGTCTACTACGATATCTTCGTCAACGGCAATATTGACAGCTAAGTCTATGGTAGCAAACTTGCTGAGAGCTTCAGCTTGCTCGATTGTTCTTGGGAAGCCATCGAGTGCATATCCCTTTGCACAATCTTGTTGAGCAAGTCTGTCTTCAACAAGTGCTATTACCAATTCATCGGGAACAAGGAGTCCCTTGTCAATAAAGCTTTTAGCTTGTACGCCAAGGGCTGTTCCTGATTTGATATTTGCTCTCAAAATGTCACCAGTAGATATATGTGGTATAGACATTCTTTCGCACACCTTGGTTGCTTGGGTACCTTTACCCGCACCTGGCGCTCCTAAAAATACTATGTTCATAATCTTTACCTTATTTGAGGAAACCTTTGTAGTGTTTCATCATAATTTGTGACTCAAGTTGTTTGTCAAGTTCTAGTGCAACGCTAACTACGATGAGCATACCTGTTGCAGAGAATGCATTGGCAAGACCAATGTTTTTGCCTACAACATTGAATAGCAATGCTGGTATGATAGCGATAAATGACAAGAACAATGCACCAAACAAAGTAATTCTGTTGTTAATCTTTGCAAGGAAATCGCTTGTTGCTTTACCTGGTCTTACACCTTGGATTGTACCACCATATTGTTGCAAGTTGCGTGCAACATCTTGTGGATTGAATTGGATTTGGGCGTAGAAGTATGCAAAGAAGATAATCAATACAAACATTACTACATAGTATACTAGCCAACCTACCCAGTTGTTACCTGGATATAGGTAATTATAGTAGAATTGTACAAATCCATTTGATTGGTCCAAGAAGGTAACAATCATCTGTGGGAACATCATGAATGATGAAGCAAAGATGATAGGCATAACGCCTGAACTATTTACCTTGATAGGTATAAATGTAGATTGTCCACCATACATTTTGTTACCTTTGACTTGTTTAGCATAGTTGACTTTGATTTTTCTTTCTGAGCCATCTACAAAAACAATCAGTATGAATAGTGCCAAAACCAACAAGATATATCCAAAGATATTCCAAAGATTGTTTGGTTGATCTCCAACAGTAGAGAAAGCATTGATGAGTCCTGTGCCAAGACCAGAGATAATACCAACAAAGATAATCATAGATGTACCATTGCCGATACCATATTCTGTAATTCTTTCGCCAAGCCACATAACAAATGTTGAACCTGCTGTTAGCATCAAAATCAACATTATTGCTGTCACAGCCTCTGAACCGAATGTCTTTTGGATTGCTCCAGCATTGTGATAGGTTACGATGATACCGATTGCTTGAACGATAGCTAGTGCAATAGCTATATATCTAGTAATGTTGGTAATCTTTTCTCTGCCGTCATCACCTTGCTTGGACAAACGCTCCAAAGCTGGAATAATCAATGTGAGCAACTGCATGATAATGAAGCTGTTGATAAATGGTAGAATACCAAGTGCGAACAATGTTCCGTATTGGAGAGCTCCACCACTCATCATGCTCATTAGTTCAAAAATTTTGTTGCTTCCCATTGCTTTTTCTACATAAGTGTAATCCAATCCAGGGAGAGGAATGAAACTGCCGATTCTGAACAAGAACAAAATGCCCAAGGTCAAGAAAATGCGTCTTCTGATATCCTTATCTCTGAACGAATTTAGAATGGTTTGCCACATTATAGCACCTCTGCTTTGCCACCTGCTTTTTCAATTATTTCAGCAGCCGACTTAGTAAATTTGTTAGCTTTAACTACAAGCTTCTTGGTCAATGTGCCATTACCTAGCACCTTAACACCATACTCTTCTACTTTACTAAGAACTCCTTCTTGTACTAGCAATTCTGCTGTTACTTCTGTTCCGTCTGCAAATCTTTCTAGGTCAGAAACATTTACAATTGAGTAAACTTTCTTAAAGTTGTTGGTAAATCCACGTTTAGGAATTCTTCTAACGAGTGGCATTTGTCCGCCTTCAAAACCAGGTCTTACACCGCCACCGCTACGAGCGTTTTGTCCTTTGTGTCCTTTACCAGAAGTCTTGCCGAGGCCAGAACCGATACCTCTACCAAGTCTTCTTTTTTCTGTCTTTGCTCCAGGAGCTGGAGACATATTGTTAAGTTCCATATTCAGCCTCCTTATGCTTCTACAACACTTACGAGGTGAGATACAACTTTGATCATACCTCTGCTGCAAGCGTTGTCTGCTACAGTGTTGCTTGAGCCAATCTTACGAAGACCCAAAGCTTTTACTGTATCTTTTTGTTTTTGTGTGCAACCAATTGTGCTCTTTACGAGTGTAACTGTAATTTTCTTTTCCATTTTACGCCTCCTTATTAGCCCAAAATCTCTTCAACGGTTTTGCCACGAAGTGCTGCAACCATCTCAGCTGTTCTGAGTTGAGCAAGTCCATTGATTGTTGCCTTAACAGAGTTGATTGGGTTGTTAGTTCCCAAGCACTTTGTTCTAACGTCTTTAATACCTGCTACTTCCAATACGGCACGGATAGGACCACCGGCAATAACACCAGTACCTTCTTCAGCTGGAAGGATAATAACCTTACCAGAACCATATTGTCCGATTACATCGTGAGGAATTGTTGTTCCTACCATAGCAATCTTAATCATGTTACGCTTTGCATCAGCTGTAGCTTTACGGATTGCTTCAGGAACTTCGCTAGCCTTACCCATACCTACACCAATGCTGCCATTGCCGTCACCAACTACGATGAGAGCAGCGAATCTCATTGTTCTACCACCCTTAACTACTTTGGTAACACGGTTAACATGGATAAGCTTGTTGAGCAATTCTTCTTGTTGTTCTTTTTGGAATCTTTCTCTCTTTGCCATTTTGTCTGTACCTCCTTAGAATTTTAGGCCAGCTTCTCTGGCACCGTCAGCAACCATCTTAACACGTCCTGTGTAAAGATATCCGCCTCTGTCGAAAACTACTTCTTCAATTCCAGCAGCCAAAGCTTTCTTAGCGATAGTTTCGCCTACCAACTTAGAAGCTTCACACTTTGTCATTTCAGCCACCTTCTTAGCGAGGTCTTTATCGAGAGTTGAGCAAGCAACCAAGGTATGTCCCTTTACGTCATCAATGATTTGGCAAGAGATGTTGTTCAAGCTTCTGTACACGTTCAAACGTGGTCTTTCAGCTGTGCCTTGGATCTTTGATCTCATTCTTTCATGTCTCTTTGTTCTGATGGCATTTTTATCAATTTTGTTAATCATATCTTCTACTCTCCTTATTACTTACCAGCTTTCTTGCCTTCCTTACGAGCAACAACTTCGTCGCTGTAACGAATACCATAAGCGTGATATGGATCTGGGATACGAATTGCTCTAATATTAGCAGCAACTTGTCCAACTTTCTCTTTGTCAATACCACTTACAACAATTTCGGTTGCACTTGGACATTCAAGTTTGATATCGTCAGTTTCTTCAACATCAACTGTGTGAGAATAACCAACATCGATAACAACTTTTTTGCCTTGTTTAGCAACTTTGTAACCTACGCCGTTCACAACAAGACCTTTCTTGTAACCGTTGGTAACACCTTCAACCATGTTGAAGATAAGTTTGCGGTACAATCCGTGCATTGCTCTGTTTTCTTGCTCATCATTAGCACGTTTAACATGAAGTGTGTTGCCGTCGATTTCAACGGTAATGTTCTTGTTAACTGCCAAAGTAAGCACGCCCTTAGGTCCTTTTACTTCTACTACGTTTTCTGGAGAAACCTTAACTTCTACTCCAGCCGGAATAGCAACCGGTAGTCTACCTATTCTTGACATATCCTACTATTCCTCCTATTACCATACGTAAGCGAGAACTTCGCCACCGATGTGAGCAGCTCTTGCCTTCTTGTCTGTCATGATACCCTTAGAAGTAGAGATAATGGCAATGCCCAAACCTCCGAGCACCTTAGGGAGCTTGTCAGAGCTTGCATATATACGAAGACCAGGCTTAGATATACGCTTAATTCCAGTGATGACCTTTTCGTTCTTAGGTCCGTATTTCAAATTTACCTTCATAACACTTTGAATGCCACCTTCGATAATTTCAACGCCATTCACAAAACCTTCCTCTACCAAAATGTCAGCGATTGCTTTCTTCATCTTAGAGTAAGGAACTTCAACACTTTCGTGCTTTACTACTAGGCCATTGCGAATACGAGTCAACATATCAGCGATTGGATCAGTTATCATCATAGTAAATATCCTCCTATTACCAGCTTGCTTTCTTTACGCCAGGGATTTCGCCTTTGTAAGCCAATTCTCTGAAGCAAATTCTGCAAATTCCATATTTTTTCAAAACAGCGTGAGGTCTTCCGCAAATTTTACATCTTGTGTAAGCTCTTGTAGAAAACTTTGGAGCTTTTTGTTGCTTATTGATCATTGCTTTCTTAGCCATTGCTTAGTCCTCCTTATTTCACGAAAGGCATACCCAAAAGTGTGAGTAGCGCTTTAGCTTCTTTATCTGTTTTGGCAGTTGTTACGAAACATACGTCAAATCCTCTAACTTTCTCGATCTTGTCATAAGAAATTTCTGGGAAGATGAGTTGTTCTTTTACACCTAGACAGTAGTTACCTCTGCCATCGAATGAGTTTGCAGGTACACCCTTGAAGTCTCTTACACGTGGAAGAGCAACACTGATGAATTTATCTACAAAGTCATACATTTTTTCTCTTCTGAGAGTAACTTTAGCACCGATTGGCATTCCCTCTCTTACTTTGAAGTTAGCAACGCTCTTCTTAGCTTTTGTTACTACAGGAGTTTGACCTGCGATAAGTTTAAGTTCGTCAACTGCGATTTGGAAACTCTTGCTGTTGTCCTTAACATCGCCAAGACCCATGTTCAAAATAACTTTTTCAAGTCTTGGTACTTCGTTGATGTTCTTATACTCGAATTCTTTCATCAATGCAGGAACTGCAACGGTCTTGTAAGTATCAAGTACTCTGTATACTCTATTTTCCATTCTTTGTCCCTCCATTATTCTTTATCAGCAGCTGCTGCTTTCTTTGCAGGAGCTTTCTTTGCTGTTGTTTTCTTTGGAGCAGCTTTCTTAGCAGCAGTCTTAGCCTTGCTTGCCTTTACTTCATCCAAAGATGCTTGACACTCTTTACAAATACGTGTCTTAACAGTCTTTCCGTCCACAACTTCTACTTTGTGAGCAACTTTTGTAGCTTTGCCACAAGTTGGGCAGATAATCATAACGTTGGAAACATCGATTGCTCTTTCTTTCTCAACGATACCGCCTCTTTCTTGAGCGCTACGTGGCTTAACGAAATGCTTTTGAGTTGTGAGTCCGTCGCCCTTTACTATCACTTTGCCCTTAGAAGCGTCAACTGATAGAATTGTGCCTGTCTTGCCTTTATCATTGCCAGCGATAATCTTAACTGCATCGCCTTTCTTAACACTATAATTCATCATAAACCTCCTAAATTACCTCTGGAGCAAGAGAGATTATCTTCATAAAATCTCTTTCTCTAAGTTCACGAGCGATAGGTCCCAAAATAGCTGTTCCTCTAGGTTGCTTTTGGTTGTCGATAATAACTGCTGCATTGTCATCGAATCTGATGTGTGAACCATCACTTCTTCTTAGACCTTTTGTAGTTCTTACGATAACTGCCTTAACAACATCGCCTTTCTTTACTACGCCACCAGGAGTTGCTGTTTGAACTGCAGCGATGATAATATCACCGATATTACCACTTCTACGGAACGAACCACCCATAACCCTGATGCACTTAATTTCTTTAGCACCTGAATTGTCTGCTACGACAAGTCTTGATTCTGCTTGTATCATTTATAGGGTCCTCCTTATTTAGCCTTTTCAATAATTTCTACGACTCTCCAGCATTTATCTTTGCTTAGAGGTCTTGTTTCGATGATACGAACGGTGTCACCGATACCACATTGATTGAGTTCATCATGAGCTTTGAACTTCTTTGTTCTGTTGACAATCTTACCATAAAGAGGATGCTTAACACGCTCTTTGATAGAAACAACAACTGTTTTGTCCATTTTGTCGCTAGTTACCAAGCCAACACGGGTTTTTCTTAGATTTCTTTCTTCCATGTTTTTATTCCTCCTTATTTAGTCTTCTTTGCAGCCTTTTTAGCAGGCTCTGCAGATATACCAAGTTCTCTTTGACGAATGATTGTCATAACTCTTGCAATATCTTTTTTGCAAACGTTTAGTTGGTTTGCGTTCTCAAGTTGTCCAGCTCTGTGCTTAAAACGAAGATTGAAAAGCTCTTCTTTAAGTCCAGTAAGCTTGATATTGAGCTCATCTGTAGTCATTTCAAAAAACTTATTAGATTTCATCGCTATTCACCTCTTCCTTCTTAACGATTTTGCACTTCATTGGCAACTTGTGGGAAGCAAGTCTTAGAGCTTCTCTAGCTACCTCTTCAGATACACCAGCCATTTCGAACATTACTCTACCTGGCTTAACTACTGCTACCCAATATTCTACACTACCTTTACCGCTACCCATTCTGGTTTCAGCTGGCTTAGCTGTAACTGGCTTGTGTGGGAAAATGTTTATCCATACTTGACCGCCACGTTTGATATATCTTGTCATAGCGATACGAGCAGCCTCGATTTGGTTAGATGTAACCCAACTTGGCTCTGTTGCTACAAGACCG
Source organism: uncultured Clostridia bacterium (assembly GCA_945992255.1). Taxonomy (GTDB): domain Bacteria; phylum Bacillota; class Clostridia; order Christensenellales; family UBA3700; genus HGM11368. Next base: position 9,414 of record CAMFVQ010000021.1, on the reverse strand, counting down.
AACTCGCCGTATGCAATGGTGTTACCCTTGTTTGCATTACCTTTGAGTCTTCCACGATGAACACGACGTCTTTTAACTCTCTTAGGCATCAACATTACGCATTACCTCCTTCCTTAGCATCAACAACTGTCTTTCCGCCAAGTACTTCTCCCTTGTAAACCCAAACCTTAACACCGATAGCACCATAAGTAGTTCTAGCGGTAGCTACACCATAATCGATGTCAGCTCTAAGTGTTTGAAGTGGAATAGAACCTTCGTGATAGTTGTCACTTCCAGCGATTTCACGTCCGTCAAGACGGCCAGAAACCATAGTCTTAATTCCTTTGATACCGCCCTTCATAGCACGTGTGATAGCTTGTTTCATAGCTCTCTTGTAAGTTACACGCTTTTCGATTTGAGCTGCGATGTTCTCAGCAATAAGTTGAGCATCTGTATCAGGTCTCTTTACTTCCAAGATGTTGATAACAACATTTTTCTTAGGAGCAAGTTTCATAACTTCTTTCTTGATTTCTTCTACATTTGCACCGTTTTTGCCAATCATTGCAGCTGGCTTAGCAGTATAAATGTTTACTGTTACAATAGCATTAGCAGAAGAAAGTATTCTATTGATTGTAATCTTAGAAATGCTGTTGAGATAGTATTTGTTCTTCAAAAACTCTCTGATCTTATAGTCTTCAACGAGATTGTCAGAAAAATTCTTCTTGTCAGCAAACCATTGAGCATTCCAATCTTTAATAACGCCTACTCTTAGACCATGTGGACTAACTTTTTGACCCATTTATCTTACCTCCTTCTTACTCAGCCTTAGCATCAAGTATAACTGTGATGTGGCTTGTTCTCTTGTTGATTCTACCAGCGCTTCCCTTAGCCTTTGGAGTAATTCTCTTAAGGATAGGACCAGCATTGGCAAAACATTCTGCTACATACAAGTCGCTCTTGTTCATATTCAAGTTGTTTTCAGCATTTGCAGCAGCTGAGTTCAACAACTTAACGAGTGGCTCGCAAGCTGATTTTCTTAGTGTCTTCAAAATTGCAACAGCATCTGTGTATTTTTGACCTCTGATAACATCAAGTACAACACGTACTTTGTCAGGAGATATTCTAACATACTTTGCGATTGCTCTTGGACGCTTGTCAGCATTCTCTTTACGAGCTATTGCTTTTTCTTTAATTCTAGTAGCCATTTTTTACCTCCTTATCTCTTACCTGTGGTCTTTTCACCAGCATGTCCCTTAAATGTTCTTGTAGGAGCGAACTCGCCGAGCTTTGCGCCTACCATATCTTCGGTAACATATACTGGTACGTGTTTTCTACCATCGTGAACTGCTATTGTGTGGCCTACCATTTCTGGGAAAATTGTTGAAGATCTTGACCAAGTCTTAACCAATTTCTTTTCGTTAGCCTCATTCATAGCAACGATTCTTTTCATCAATCTTTCTTCTACGAAAGGTCCTTTTTTAACTGATCTACTCATATCTTCAGTTCCTCCTAGTTAATGCGCTTAACAATAAACTTGTTGCTCTTGTTCTTCTTTCTGGTCTTGTAACCCATTGTTGGAACACCCCATGGTGTTACTGGGCTAGGCATACCGATAGGAGACTTACCTTCACCACCACCGTGTGGGTGATCGCAAGGGTTCATAACTACACCACGAACAGTTGGTCTTACGCCCAAGTGACGCTTGCGACCTGCTTTACCGATAGATACAAGCTCGTGATCAGCATTGCCAACTTCACCGATTGTTGCTCTGCACTTAACTGAGATATATCTCATTTCGCCTGATGGAAGTCTAAGTGTAGCATATTTGCCTTCCTTAGCCATAAGTTGAGCTGAGTTACCAGCAGAACGAGCGATTTGACCGCCACGACCAGGTTGCATTTCGATATTGTGTACCATTGTACCTACAGGAATCTTTTCCAATGGAAGGCAGTTGCCTACTCTGATTTCTGCGTTCTCACCGCTCATAACCTTGTCACCCTTGTTGAGTCCAAGTGGAGCAATGATGTATCTCTTTTCACCATCAACATAGTTGAGCAATGCGATGTTAGCACTACGGTTTGGATCGTACTCGATAGATGCAACTGTTGCAACTACGTTGTCTTTATTACGCTTAAAATCAATGATTCTGTATTTGTTTCTATTACCACCACCGATGTGTCTTACGGTGATTCTACCATTTGCGTTTCTACCGCCGGTGTTGTTCTTTGACTGCAACAAGCTCTTTTCTGGCTTAGTTGTTGTAATTTCTGTAAATGCAGAAACAGTCATAAAACGACGAGCAGGAGAAGTTGGTCTAAATTTCTTAATAGCCATTATTTTGTCCCTCCCGATTATGCCAAGCTCTCGAAGAATTCGATTGCCTTGCTATCTTCTTTGAGTTGAACGATAGCTTTCTTGTAAGATGGAGTTCTACCTTCGTTTCTTCCCATTCTCTTAATTTTGCCGTCAACGTTAGAAGTGTTTACTTTTTCAACTTTTACTCCAAAGATATCTTCGATAGCAACTTTGATTTGTGTCTTAGTAGCTTCTGGTGCAACTTTGAAAGTATATTTCTTACTTGAGATTCCGTCAAAGCTCTTCTCTGTCAAGATAGGGCTAATAATAATATCATACTTATTCATTATGCATATACCTCCTCAAGTTTTTGAACTGCTGCTTTGGTGATGATGCAATTTGAGTTTGCTACAAGCTCATATACACTTACGAGGTCTGCGTTTGCAACTGTAACTGCTTGAATGTTTGCGCATGCTCTCAAAACGTTTTGATCATCTTTGTCTGTTACTACCAAAACTTTGCCGTTGATGTTGAATGCTTTGAGCATATTTGCAACGAGCTTTGTCTTTGCTTGAGCGAGTTCGAGGTTCTCTACGACAACCATTTTGTTGTCAGCAACCTTTGCACTCAAAGCGCTGATAGTAGCTGCAATTCTCATTTTCTTGTTTATCTTTTGGCTAAAGTCTCTTTGCTTTGGTGCAAATACAACTCCACCGCCAGTCCATTGTGGACTTCTGATGCTACCTTGTCTAGCACGACCTGTGCCTTTTTGTCTCCAAGGTTTAGCTCCACCGCCTCTAACTTCTGAACGAGTCAAAGTGCTTTTGTTTCCTTGTCTCTTGTTTGCAAGTTGTGCAACTACTACTTGATGAATAAGTGCTTCTTTGTATTCTTGACCGAACACAGCTTCATTCAATTCCATATCGCCAACTTTCTTAGCTTCTAGATTAAATACATCAATTTTCATATTTTACTCCTTAAGCATTCTTAGTTTGCTTTACTTCAATGATGCCGCCCTTAGCTCCTGGAATAGCACCCTTGATAAGTAGAAGATTGCGGTTTGCATCGACTTTTACTACAGTGAGGTTCTTAACAGTAACTCTCTCGTTACCCCACTGACCAGACATCTTCTTGTTTTTGAAAACTCTTGATGGACTTGAGTTAGCGCCCATAGAACCTACACCTCTGTGATAACCAGAACCGTGTGCCATAGGACCGCAATGATGATTCCATCTCTTTATTACACCTGTAAAACCGTGACCCTTAGATGTTCCTACAACATCAACTACATCACCTTCTACAAAAACGTCGCATTTGATTTCTTGTCCAACTTCCAAAGCCTCAACGTTGTTGAGCTTGAATTCTCTAAGAACCTTGCGTGGTGCAACACCTGCTTTCTTGTAGTGACCCTTGAGTGGCTTGTTTACGTTCTTTTCACTTACTTCGCCGTAAGCTAGTTGAACTGCTTCATAACCATCGTTGCCAAGGGTTTTCTTTTGCACTACTGGACAAGGACCTGCTTCAACAACTGTTACAGGGATAACTGTTCCGTTTGGTGCAAAAATTTGACTCATTCCCAATTTCTTACCAATGATTGCTTTATTCATAGATAAAGTTCACCTCCATATTTATTGATTGTCTTTCGACAAAATTGTTTGCAAATTAAAATTTGATGTTGATATCAACGCCTGCTGGCAAATCCAATTTTGTAAGCGCTTCTACTGTCTTAGCTGTTGGATTGTAGATATCGATGATTCTCTTGTGTGTACGAAGTTCGAATTGCTCACGGCTATCCTTATACTTGTGTACAGCTCTCAAGATTGTGATAACTTCCTTGTCGGTTGGGAGTGGAATAGGTCCTGCAACCTTAACACCACTTCTCTTTGCTGTCTCAACGATTTTGTCTGCTGCAATGTCGATGAGATTGTGATCGTAAGCTCTAAGCTTAATTCTGATTTTTTGTCCTGCCATTTTTGTTTCTCCTTTCCTAACTAATATTCACGCATCCGTGTGTTCCGCATTGTCACCATTAAAAAAGGCCTGCAGTAGCCTTTCCGTTAGTCGCCCGATTGTCGGACCCTTGTCCACGAAAGTTCTCTACATTGTAGTAACCTTCCGCTTCATCCCGCACAATGCTTGTTTATTCTATAATAAATAGGGAAACCTGTCAAACAAATAAAAGCAAAATTTTCAAAAATCTTATGTAAAATTTATGTAAAATTTAGCATTTTTACCTATTTTTACAATATATTGTGGAAAAATATGTCGCCAAAACACAAGTCAAATAATTTTTTCTATTTTTGTTTTCTTATTTTTTGGCCTCTTACAACTGCTTTACCCTATTGCCCCAAATATTCGCCACCTAGCCCACGCTACTAAATCAATACAAAATCAATATGTTTATTATGTTTATATTGTATTTATTATTATAATATTATTTCAATAATTCATCTCAACCAATTAAGTATTGTTGCTATTACATTGTCCGAGAACTTTTCAATCGTATATCCCAATATCCCCTACAATACATTTTCTGTGGCTCATTGATAAAAGCAAGCTGTCCATATTCCTATGAACGGCTATGTAATTCTGAGCTTTCCCATCAAAAGAATTCGATATATTCTCCTAATACTTTTTCTTGGTGGCAAACCATACGCTTACGAACGCTGCAGCTCCGATAACCACTAGCCCTGCGCATACAAGCCCTGCGAGCATACCACCCGAGATAAGACTGTCCTCGCCAGTTTGGGCAGAATCTATATCAGGCTTTTGTGGTTGTGGTTTTGGCTCTTGTGGTTTAGGTGCAACGGTCGGCTCGTTTTCATATATTGCGGTATAATTCGATTCTCCACTGACCTTGAACGAGAAGTTTTTGTCCGTGCTGACAAGATTTCCACTAGCGTCCTTCCAACCTTTGAACACTTTGCCTTCTTTATCTTCTGCCGTTATGGTTACATTTTCTCCGTCCGCATAGAATTTGCTTTCTCCATTTATTATTATGTTATGCGTGCCGATTTTGGCAATTCTAAGTTCGGCAATTTCCTGTCCGTCCTTGTCATAGTATTTTCCGCAAACCGAACACTTGTAGTGTCCTTTTGTTCCAAATTCTTCCGTTGTTGCAGGAATTTCGTCTATCCACTCGCCCAACTTGTGCTCTACCAACTCAATATCTACTTCACGATATTGCACTCCAAACGCCGAGTTTGTAAATTGGGCTGTATATCTTACTTTTCCCTTTTCGATACAAGTTGCCTCTTTGATAACCATTTTTGACACCGTCACAATCTCGCTTTGGATATGCGTGTTGTCGTGGTTGCAAATTCTTTCCGCTTTGCAAGTTCCGTCACTATTCCAAGTGTATTTTATCTCTCCCCAGCTGTGACCAAGTTTGTCGCCGTATTCAAATCCGCAAACCGAACATACCGCTCTCTTGTCGCAAGTTGCACTGCCACCCGAGTGATACTCTTTGTCCAAAATCTCACTACAACTGCCGTTTTTGCATTGGTGATAGTGATATTTCCATCAGCAGAGTTATGCCACTCGCCACTAGCTGTGTGTTCATAATGTCCAGCAGGCGTGATTATATATCCGCATTTTGTACACTTTACCGGATTGTTATCGTCAGGTTTTGCTCTGTCAGGTGTGTGCTGTTCTATATTGAACTTGTTGTTGCAAGTTTTGCATGTATCCCAGTGTCCGGTATGGTCCTTTCCACCATATTTTGTAGTGGTATGAGGTTTTGGTTGTCCGTATTCACCGTGACAAACATCGCAAACTGCTTTATGCGTGCAAGTTGCATTGCCACCTACACAATTTGCCGTTTCGCTGTGAGCGCTGTCCGTCATACACGTGCGAGTGTGCGTTCCGTTGCCGTTTGTTTTCCATTCTCCCCAATCGTGAGATTTTGGTTGTCCGTATTCGCCGTGGCATACGTCACAAACAGCCTTGTGCGTGCAAGTTGCACTGCCACCTACACAATTTGCCGTTTCGCTGTGAGAGCTGTCCGTCCTACAAGTGCGGGTGTGCGTTCCGTTGCCGTTTGTTCTCCATTCTCCCCAATCGTGAGATTTTGCTTGTCCGTATTCGCCGTGACAAACGTCACAAACAGGCTTGTGCGTGCAAGTTGCATTTCCACCTACACAGTTTTCCGTTTCCTTGTGCGAATTGTCCGTCCTACACGTGCGAGTATGCGTTCCGTTGCCATTGGTCACCCATTCTCCCCAGTCGTGGATATGAACGTTGGATTGCTTGCTATAATAATACGTCACGGTTTGACCGCTTCCATTTACTATTTGGTCGTGTCCTTCCGCCCTAACGAATGTATGCCCAAAGAGTTCAGCAGGGGCTGTCCAATTAAGCTGGCTACCTACCGCAACTGGAATTGTGGCTTTGTTTGTATTAGGCATTGGAGTTCCGTCCTCGAACTTGTACTCGATATTTATGTTTGCATAAGTTTGAGTTTCGGTGTTGTCGTTAGCAAGGATATTGCCATTCTCGTCAGTCACTTCGAAAGCAACCGTATCGCCACTATTTAGCACTGCGTCCGATGGGATTTGGTAAATCAGTTCACAATTTTCCAATCCCGAATTCATATTGCTACCTTCATAGCTCAAAGCACCTTTTGGCCAAAACTTGCTCTTTTCGCTCCATACAGGAATGGTGAAAGTCTGAGATGTTTCAAGTTTGTCCCCACTTCTCGTGGTGGCAACACTGCCATCAGCTCGCTTTATCCACATTTTCATGGTAACATAGCGCTGTGTAGTGTCCGATAGATTTTGTACGATGGTGCGGAGCTGAATTTTCTCGCCCACCATACCAGTGTTGAATTTGTTTTTATCCCAGCCACTGAGCAAAACACCTTTGCGATAATTTTCAAAATAATAATATCCGTTATATGTCGTATCCGCAAAGTCTGACGGCTTAGAATACTGCCCCGTATATTTCTTGACTTCAGGTTCGGCAACATAGAGGCTCTTGCCGTCTATGAGTTGCGACATTCTCTTGCTACCTTGCAACTTACATACTTCACAAAATCCATAGGTGGTGTCACGCATAAGGCATTCCCAACTCGAATTGTATGCAGTGTAAGAAGGATGTGTATGACAAGTAAAAGTTTTTCTAAATCCTAGCATTTTTTCCATTTTACTTTTTCAGGATCGTGTGTATATGTTACATTTAGCGAAGTATCGTCCGTTGCTGGTGAGGCACTAGTCATATATTCATCACCAAGTTCTAGCAATCCGTGACCAAGCTCGTGTGTAAAAGTCTTTTGCGCACATGGGCTATCAGACGGAGTTATAAGATAATGAATACCACTTTTATAATTTCTATGTGAACCACCAAAATCTTGCGTTGTATTGACTAGCACAGCAAACTGATTGATATATTCATGCACATAATAAAATGGCGGATACATTATATCATCTTCCCAAATAAACGTATCAGGATCAGTTTTGTTAGGAATATGGGCATCGTGAATTTGCTCAAGAAACGTAGGTCCAATACAGCGTTCGAAAATATGGTTTTTCCAAGCATTGCCCTTGTTTCCTGAAATCCTCGGACCACTCTTATCAACAACCACGTCGAAAAACGTACTGCCACCACTGTTGAAGCTAGACTCTGACGCCGTGCAAAGCGCATAGACGTTGAAGCGGTCTGCATAGCTACGATATGGCTCGTGCTGCAATGCGGCCTCCCACACCTTTTTGACGTCCTCGATAAATTTTTGTTGCTGACCCCTTGGTGTAGCCCTCGCCACAAATAAGAATTACCATATTCTCTGTATCACTTCTTGTCTTTTGGATAGTATAGACAGGAATAGTCGGTGTAGCATATTTGCCATCGCTAGAATAATATGGACCAAGTGTAAGTCTTAGTTGTTGGTCGAGGCTTATATCCCACTCTTGATTTGGGTCATCTTCCGGCTAGGCTACTGTATAGTCGTCCTCGATTTTGTCAGGCGCAGAGCCCACGTAAGGATTGCTCGCACTGCCATCACCGGAGGTCGTTACATAATAGTCCAAATCTAGATAAAATGCAGGTCTTACTCCCATATAATCTGTCATTGGATAATGTCTTTCAATAGAACCACTACTTTCCACATAGCGCATCAAATGGTTACAACTGGAATAAGGCGTTCTAAGCCAATACGGCCAAGCCATTCCTTGCTCGTTTCTAGCTATATAATAATTGCCGTAATTTTTCCATACTGTATTGACTTGTTTAACGTCCAGTAGAAAAACCTTTTCGGTTGAGTTTTCGGCGTATGCGCTGTTGAAGTTGTTGGCAACGTTCTCAATATTCCTATTAAATTCCAAATCAGAGTGACCTTCGCCATCGTGAAATCCCAAATTGTATTCGGGGCGAGATACGATTGAGCGTTGGGTCACGTTCTTCATTGCCGCAATCTCGGCTTTGGAAAAGTCGTTCAAAAATCCTGCCTTTTGGTCATAAGCATTTCCATTTACAGATCCTTCCCTTGGTGGGTTGCCACACAACCACTTCACTTCGCCCGCCACTGCCGTAGAATTGAGCCAAGAACGCATATTGCTGTCTTTCCAATAGTTGGAGCCACGATTATCACGATTATAATTGCGACTGTGCGACTTAGAACGATTGTTGTCGTTGGTCTTAGCGTCATAAGGAAGCATGTCAATTATGTTGTCCGCAAGCATAAGTTTGCCGTTTTCGTCCTCACCTACGCATCTCCAAACAATATCTTTGCCATTATACTTGCCAAGTTTTATGTATTCGCCGAGCTTTACTTCCGTTGGATTGGTCAATGCTGTCTTTTCGGCAGAAAGCTTGTTTCCAGAATTTTGGTTGTATATTGTCGATTTGCCAAAGCTCGTAACAGATATGCCCACTATCATAGCAAGGCACATTGAAAGAACTACCGCCAGCGTGAGTATTCTAGATATATTCAGTTTGTTCGTTGTCATAATCATACCTCCTTTTAAGATTTGGGGATATTTTTGTAGCTTTGGTTATCAAAAACTACTGCTGAACATTGTGCTCTACTCCCTAGAAAAGCACAACAGCACTGTCGCATAGGCAAAAATCCCATGCAACAGTGCCTCATAATTTTGTCATATTCACCACCGAAAGGGTATACTATACGCTTGCTTGCTTGCTTGCTTT
>CAMFVQ010000020.1 GCA_945992255.1 uncultured Clostridia bacterium | reverse complement strand
ATTATAATTATTATAGCATTTTACATATCAAATTGCAAGGTTTTTTTGATTTTTGGGGCTGATTTTGATTTTTTTATAAAAGAAAAGTGCCTAATCGATAGACACTTTTGGTTGATTGATTTTTGAATATTGGGGATATGTATCGACTTTTTGGACTACAACGCTGTCAAAATGAGTGTCATGAGCGGTATGGTAAGCACACTGGACATTGTACCCAACAAGACAAGGTTGGCGGCTGTTTCTTGTCCCTCGCCAAGCATCTCGGCAAAATTGAGTACAACCGATGCGATTGGGGTGCATGACAAGATGAACATAGTGTATTTGAAATGCACTTCGACTGGCAACCACCACACGATTAGCAAGGCTATGAGTGGAAAAATAAGCTGTTTGAAAGCTATAACAAGGTATTGGAATGGCGTGCAGAAAATCGACTTGATGTTGATTGTTGCAAGTCGCATACCCATGATGAGCATACAAAGCGGTGTGGTCATTTTGCCAAGTAAAGTTATCACATTGTCTATTTGGCTAGGCAAATGAGTGTTGGTCAAAAAGATAGGCAAGCCGATGACAAGACCTATGGTAGCTGGGTTGATGACAGCCTTTTTCAAGCTGACAAACTTGCGATCTCGTGTGATAATACTCGAGCCAACCGTCCAACCAATAAGGTTCATTCCTATCAAAAATGCTGTGGAAAATACGAGCGTTTCGGGATTGTCAGGATAGAGCGCTTCGAGAAGTGGAACGCCCAAAAAGCCTACATTGCCGAAAGCAACCGCTATGTTGGAAATACGCACTCTCACATCTTCATGTTTGCGGCGGCTGACTAGATAAAACACTCCAATAACTGCCGCTTGAAGCAAGAAAGTCAAGCCCAAAAATTCGAGCATACGCAAGAACAAATTCCAACTGTATTCTACCCTTGTGAGCGAATAAATGGTCAAGCATGGCTGACAAACATACATGAGTATGACTGCAAATGCAGAAATGGACTCTTTCTTGATAAGTCCTGTCTTGACTGTCACGAATCCCGGCACTGCATATGCTAGCATAATTGCTACTGTGGTGAGTGTAATAATAAACAATTCCATAACATATTTATCATACTTTTTTGTAACCAAAGTGTCAAACAAAACTGGCTGGAAACAAAAAGAAAATAGCTATTCACCAAAGACAATAGGCAAAGAAAAACTAACAAAAACAAAAAAAAGATATCAGACAGAACTTTTGTTCCGTCGATACCTCTTCCGATAGACTTAGGTGCCTATTTATATAGAACTAAAAAGCGGGCAAATACTCCGCCCGCCTCTTGGATTAATTGGTAGTATCGTCTTTGCCGAGCATATAATCAGTGCTCTTGCCAAAAAGATTTGCCAAATCGATCAACGCTTGGTAGCTTGGCTCTTTGACACCTCTTTCCCAATTGCTGATAGAAACTTGAGACACTTGCATATACTTCGCAACATATGTTTGGTTGTAACCGTTTTGAAGTCTTTGTTCCTTTAGTCTTTCTGCAAATTTCATATTCTTACCTCCTATTTGTTTCCAATAATTTTCCAAGCAGTACCCTTTTCTTCAAAGCTGATGAGGGCGTCCATTACTGCCTGTTTGTCCAAAAGATTGTACGAATCATATTTGGTCATCGCATCTGACAAGTCATTGACAATATCTATAACTTTTAGATGAAAACACTCTAAAATCTTGCCAACGAATGGGAATGACGAAAAATAATCTCCACTTGCATGTGTGATAGCAAACGCAATGACTTGTGCAACATCATAGTACGGCATGCCATCTACCAAACTATCATAACTCACGCCTACACATCTGTCGTCACTGATAACAAAATTGGCAAAATCAATATGCTTGAAAACTTTGTTATCGCTGACAGAGTGGACCATCTGAATAAATATAGCTAGCTTTTGCGCCAATGCACAAAGTGCAATATCATCATCAAGCATAGTGCTTTCTACATATGCCTGCAAAAAGCTTTTGCCTTCAATATACTCGCATATAAAATAGTTGTCTGCCACGAACAATACCCTTGGTGCATATCCTGTGTTGGATATAAGTCGCATCATCGCAACTTCTACCTTGGTTTGTTTGGCATCGTTGGCCAACTTTAGAATAGCCTTTTTACCTTCATACTGGATAAGTGCAACCTTCTTGTTGGCACTGCTGTATGACTGCAATGTTTGGTAATCTTTCATTTCTATTACCCTTTATCTATTATGGAATAATTTGCTGATTTTGTCAAGAAATAGAGGAAAATTTTTCATAAACTTTATATAACTATAACAATAAATTTGATTTTTATTTGAAGTTTTTATAACTATTATTTGATAAATTATAAATGATAATTATCTAAATTTTAACTTTTGTCATATAAAACAACTTTTTGTGTTATTTACATTATCTTGATTTTACAATGTATAGTGTTAGGTTATTTGATTTGTTTTATCACAATTTTTTTGCAAAAAATTCTAGCTGACACAAAAAATTGTCCAGATTGTCATCTTGTGGTTTGCCTATGCGAGAATAGTGATTGGTTTCTGCCCAACTTTTGTAAAAAGCACTCTTCATCTCAAAGTTTTTGCTTGGCACAACCTTGGAAAAATATCTTTCGAGAAGGTTCATATCTGTACCGTTGCTACACTCTAGTTGGAAAAGCTCTATCTCTCTGTCGCCATACATAACGCCCATTGGGTCGATAAGTCCTGCGATATGTTCATCGGTCGATATGATTATATTTTCGTTGTTAAGGTCGCCGTGAATGAGCGATGCCGCCCTCACTTCTTCGGCGAAAAATTTGTCAAAATGTTCGTGTGAAAATTCGAGAAGCTCTAGTCTATCTCTGCTCAAAAGTCCTCGTTGGCTGTACGGCTTGATACTCTTGTACATTTGGTTGCACAAGTCCTTGTAAAAGCCTTGCCAAGTGCTGTATTGCTTGCCTCCTAGATAGCCGAATGTCGCACGCTGAACGGCGTGAAGTCTGACAACCATATCGGCAATCTCTTCGGCGAGGTCATCACACCTGCTCAATGTTGCAATGTCCGTATATCCGAGATTTTTGCCCTCTACATACTCCATAGCAAGTGCAAAAATGCCTGCCTTTTTATCAAAATATTTGCCAAAAATCTTTGGCATTGGCACAACGGACAAGCTGGCAATATGAGATTGTTCGAGCCTTTGGAGTTCGGCGTATTGTTGCTCTCTAAAAAGCTTGATTGCCACTTTGTATGGTAGCTGAGGCATTGTCACAAGATAAACTTCGCCATAAAAACCCTTGCCAATCATTTGAATATGCTCGGCATGAGTATCGAATATTTTGTTGGTAGCTAGTTCTATCTTGTTTATCATATTCTTGCTTTTGTCGCTGTAAGCGGAAATTCTTTATTCGATTAGCTGTCCACAACGCCACATTGATTGACTGCGTTGAGCAATGTTTCGTTGCTGTCTACTATCGTACAGCAATACGAGTGCTTGTTACTTTATATTTATTATATTATTATCCTATTGTATAGGCGATAATAAGTTTGTTTTGGCTATCTTTGGGCGGCTGCCCAAAGATAGCTGTGTTTTATGCCTTTTGGTCAGTGGTTAGGTCCGCTGAATCGGCTTGGTCTTTGGCTGGCTCTGGGCGACGCTTGTTGCGAACAAGATCTCTCAGTCTTAGTCCATAGAGCAAAACGTTGGCAAGCACCATTGATACACCTGCTTGCAAACAATCCCATGGAAGTTGGGCTGTTGCGGTGGCAAGTCTGCTGAGATTGTTCTCTGCGTCACCACCCCAAATCAATGCTTGAGTTCCAAAGTAGCCACCTACCATAACGATAGCACCAAGTAGCATTCCTACTCCTGCAAGCACTTTGTGGCGAATGTCTTTGCTGTCTACTTTCTCCGCTACAAAACGGATAAATAGTCCCGCTACAAGTCCCTCAAAGCCTTTGATGAACAAGGTGAACCACATGGTGAGTGGATATACTGTCAGGTCGGCAAAGAATGAGCCGATGCCGCCAGCAATAAGAGCAGGCACTGGTCCAAACAAGTAAGCGGTCACGAAAATCATTGTGTCGCCCATGTTGACATAGCCTGTTCCAACACTAATGCCTAGCAATGTGGTGACATACACAATAGCTGTCATCATTGCAGTGTAAGCAATAGTCTTTGTTGAAATTTTTGCATTTTGCATAATGCAACCTCCTTTGGCTTCCGCCATAAATTTTGTATGCAAAATGCATCTCGCAAAAAAAATTCTTCCACCAACATGGTGAAAGAATAGGATAAATCGGCGTTTTTGTACGCAAAAAAATCGCTGTACTTCTTTCCCATTCTGACTGTCAGGCGGTTGTGGAATCTCACCACATCGGCTGTTGGGGCTGTTGGACTAGTCCGTTCTATGACGGCATTACCACCGGTCGGCTCAATTGCCTGTCCAAAGATGTATTTTGCAATTATTATGCTAGCACACACACCTTTCGCTGTCAAGCGATTAAACAAAAACAAGCGAGAGTTTTGCTCTCGCTTGTTGGTTACATAAAAGATTAGTCTTTCTTTGGCTCTTCTTCTACTTGGATAGCTGCTGCCTCTGCATTGGCATCTGCCATTCCCTCAACTTCAACATTGACATCTTGGTTGTCTACGTCAGCCAAAAATCTTGACAAAGCTTGCTTTTCATCCATACCAGAGTTGACAAGCTCTTCGATTTCTTCGTCGTACATTTCGTCCCAAGATTTTGCATCTTTGTCGAGAGCGATAACTTTCTTGTTCTTGTATGACAAGATTTGAAGAACAACGCCGATAGCAAATACTGCAAAGAATACCATCCAACCGCCTACTACTTGCGCCCAAACTGGATAGCCGCCATATCCGCCGCCACCATGAGCATAGCTCTTGATTGTGTCAACTGTACTCCATACGAGAAGTACTGACAAGATGAGTGGAGCTACAACTTTCAAAATCCAGTCATATGCTGCATTGATTTTGATTTTGCCTGCTGTACGATTGAGTTCATCTCTGAGCTTCTTGGTTTTGAAGCCCCAACCAACGAGTACTGTTTCCATAATACCGATGATAATCAAGATGAATACGTTGATCCAGTGGTCAACAATGTCGAGCCAGTCAAGTCCGCCCTTGCTTGCAAAGACAAGTGAAAGAAGTCCAGCTGAAAAACATACGGCACGGCGTGTTGCACGTGCATTGGTCTTGAACTTGTCACTGATAGCTGTCGCAATACCTTCAAGAATTGAGAATGCGCTGTCGATAGCAAGTGTGAACAATGTGAGGTAGAATACCAAAGCAATAAAGCTGTTGAATGCTGCATTGTTGGAAATCATTACCATAGCTTGTGGGTAAATAACAAATGCTGTTCCGATACCACCAGATGGGTTGGCAAGGTAAGATTGCAAGTTGCCTGTTGCACTCAATGTGGTGAACAATACAACACCTGCGAGCATACTGATTGCCATATCGCTGATAGAGATAACGAGTGTATCTTTGACGATGTCGCTCTTCCTGTTGACATAAGAACCATAAGCAATCATGATAGACATCATTACTGACAAGCTGTAGAATACTTGTGAGAATGCATCAATCCACAAAGAGCTGTCTGCGAGAGCTTTGAAGTCAGGAATAAAGAATTGTTTTAGACCAGCGCCACCCTTGTCTTTTACCATACCATTGATAGCAAGAATGAGCAACAATGCAACTGGGATAATAACGGTAAATGGTACAACCTTGCCTGCGCTGTGTGCACCCTTGCGGATACACCAATAAATTGAACCCCAAGATAGCAAAAGTGCTACAAATAGTTGCCAAGGTACATCAAGTGTAGATGTCAATGGGTTGCCTGTGATTGATTTGTATTGCAATACATCTTGGAAAAACAAGTTGCCTGCTTGTTCTGGTGTCATACCACCCATTTTGAATGATTTGGCAATCATAACAAAAATCCAACCCAAAATTACCGCATAATAAGCTACGATAAAGAAGGCGTTGGCAACTGCTGCCCAACCAATAAATTCGCCTTTGCGGTTCAAACCACGCAATGCGCCAGGTGCACCCTTTTGCATTTTTCTACCGATAGTAATCTCCATCATAAGAAGTGGCCAACCCAATATAAACATAGCAATCAAATACACGAATAGGAATGCTCCACCGCCGTGCATTGCTGCCAATCCCGGAAATCTCCAAGCATTGCCAAGTCCTACCGCAGAACCAATAGCGGCAAAGATAAATGTGGCTCTACTTGCCCAAGAATCTCTCTTTTGTTCCATAAACTCCTCCAATAATTTTATATTAAAATATAAAACAATATAAAATACTCCCTCATTCTATCACAATCCTGTTGATTTTTCAATAATTTTACATTACTTTTTGCAATAGTTTATTTTATAACAATGTTTTTCATTAAAAATAAAAAAACAAACAATCACGGCATTTTGGTAACACCTGTTCCACAAAAAAAGCGCAAAGTGCATTCTTTGTGACAACTTATCACAAAGTCGTGCCAAAAACCACCAAAGACCACCCTTTCCTCGTTGGATACAGCTTGTTTGTGGCGACAAGCTTATTGCAAACATACCCAATATGCAACACAGACAACGACAATCTGTTGTCCTTAGCACAATTTTGGAGGCAACAGGCTCCACCACAATCTAACTGGTGGCAAGCAATATGCTACATATACCAACAAGCATATATGCTTTGTCTATCTCTACAAAAGCTAACAATCAAAATATTGTTCCTGTCGAGCATAAAAAAACACACCGCAAATGCGGTGTGCCAGAATCGATAATTCTTTTACTTTTCTTCTACCGGATTGGCTTTGATATAAGCTTCCTTGTCTTTGTCTGTCATAAACTTTGGAACAAGTCCTGTAGAAGTCTTGTCACTTGTGTCATAACCACTTACCATTTCTACCTTAGGGAAATTAACTTTGCCCTCTTCGATAGAATACTTGGTGTAGTCAAATCTTGACAAGTAGCTAGAGTTGGCAGCATCAATAAAGTAGATGAAGTTGTCGAGCTTAGACGCACCAATCCAACTTGTAGATATGTTGGCATCGCTGATAATTTCTTCTTGTGGTTTTTCTGCGGTGTAGTCAAGTCTTGCGAGCTTGTTGCTGACAATATAGTATAGATATTTTTCATCACCGAACAAATATGTTGGTTTTGCACTCAACTCGATTTCTTTGGTGGTGTCATCAACGTTTGCACCCTCTGCAAGTGGCTTGTACATTTTGATTTTGGCAGAAGATATGTCTACCAAACCTTTTTCAAAACCTGCAGGAACGAATGTAGATGAAAGTGCAGATACTGCATATCTCTTTTCACCTGCTTTGTCGATAGCATTGAAGCCGTCTGTGAACTTGTAACCATAAGTGCCAACAAGAGCTGTGGCATCATTGTCTTTTCTGCTGTAATAAAGCACGTTCTCAGCTGGATCGTACTTGGTCAAAGTGATTGATTTTTGTTCGGTCAAAGTTGGTTTGTCGCCACTGGCATAAGTCTTGTCTCCGATGATTTCTACTGGAGTGCTGTCGCCATTCATAGCATAAACTACGTTGTTGGCAAGAGTCTTGTCGCTAGAAGCTTTGGTGTAGAAAATCACTTGAGATTTGGCTGTGAACAAACTGCTTGTTACTTCTTCGGCAACAGTAGTTGTTTTGCCAATTTTCTTGGCATCATAAGCAACTTTGATAAGGTCAGAACCTTTTACATAAAGCAAAGCTGTTGGGGTGAATACATAAGAAAGTGAAGAACCATCTACGATAGCAATGCTTTGGGTCTTGGTGCCATCGGTCTTTGTTCTCATATATTCGAGTTGAGAGGTCAATACTGTGCCTTTGTTGTCAGTTTGGGTGCTTGGAGATACATAATAAATCCATTCGCCAAAAATTGAAAATCCGCCGTTGGTGTTGGCAGTGTAGAACATCTTTGGAACAACGATTTGGGTGTCGGTCAAATTGCCGTCAGCATCAATCTTGCTCTTCATAATATTGCCTTTTACACTTGCTTTGCCAAAGTGATTGTCATAAGCAGTCTTGATGTTGCTTACGTCATCTTGTCCATTGACATAATAAATATAGTCGCCTTGTCTTACAACCAAAGAACCATTGTTGATTGCTTCTGCGTTGGAAGTTGTGCCAACAGGTCCCCATTTGAAATTTTGACAGCCTGCAAAAGTCATACAAATAAGTACGACTGCAAGGATAACCAAAATTGATTTTGTAAACTTTGTCATTCTATTCTCCTAAAAGATAATTACTATACAACATTGTAATTATAATATAATAATCGTTATAAAGCAATAAAAAAACAAAAATTTTTTGTTACTTGAAGATATTTAACAATTATTTTGCTATCTAAACACTTTTGAGTGCGATTTTTACTTCTTTCTGCTCCAATCTATCTCGCTAAGTCCGTGACTTTTCAAAAAAGCATTGGCCTTGGAAAAATGTCTGCACTCCAAAAATCCGTGATAAAAAGATAGTGGGCTTGGGTGAACGGCTTGAAGCACAAGGTGCTTTGGATTGGTCACCAACCTTGCTTTGGATTTGGCATAACTTCCCCACAACATAAATACAACTGGCGTATCGTGATTGTTAAGCAACTCGATAATGCGGTCGGTGAACTTGTCCCAACCCCATTTGGCATGCGACAGGGCTTGTCCCTCTCTCACGCTCAAATAGCTGTTGAGCATCAACACACCTTGCTTTGCCCAACCTGTCAAGTCGCCCTCGTTGTCGGCAGGAATACCAAGGTCATACTCCAAAGCCTTGTATATGTTGACAAGCGATGGAGGAAGTTTGACTCCGCTCTCTACACTAAAACAAAGTCCGTTGGCTTGTCCTAGCTCGTGATAGGGGTCTTGTCCCAACAAAACTACCTTGACATCATCATAACTGCACAAGTCAAGCGCACGAAAAATCTTTTCTTTGGGCGGAAAACAAGTGTGAGCGGCATAGTCTTGCATAACGCTGTGCCACAACTGCGGAAAATATTCCTTTTCGCCCTCAGTTTGGAGAAGTTCTCTCCATTTTTCGTCCTTAATTTTTACCATAGAATTATTATATTGTAGCCGTCGAGCATTGTCAATAGTTGACCAAAAAATGATAAAGTTGTAGAATAAAAGTATGATAGATTTACATACGCATTGTTATCATTCGCACGACAGCAAAACACCACCAAGAGCTATGATTGAGAGAGCGATTGGACTGGGGCTAGAATATATTGCCCTCACCGACCACTATGACCTTGATATGCTCGGTTGGGAGTGTATCCACCAACTTGATTTGGACAAACATTTCGAGGAATTGACCACTCTAAAACAAGAATATAGCGACCGTATCCAACTGGGTGTGGGCGTTGAATGCGGTTGGGCAAAACAAGTCGAACAAGATTATGCTCTAACTCTATCTAAGTATGACTTCGATATGACAATCAACTCTGTACATATCATCAATGGGCGTGACTGCTATGTACAAGGATATTATGACAACCTGTCCAAAAATGATGCCTATGCCGAATATTTGGACGTCATAATCCAAAGCCTAAATGCTCCATATCACTTCGACAGCATAGGTCATCTAGGATACATTATGCGTTATGCTCCATATGACCAACCGTTGTGGAAGTTGTCCGACTATGCGGACAAGTTCGACACTATTCTCCATACTTTGATAGACAAGGGAGTGGCTCTGGAAATCAATACACATACCAAAAAACGACCATTTTCGTTCGTGCCAACAATCGACCTGCTCACGAGATACAAAGAGCTGGGTGGCGAGCTGATTACTTTTGGCTCTGACGCACACGTTCCTGAGCGAATTGGGGACAAGCTCGAGCTGGTGAGCGATATGCTCCAAAGCCTTGGTTACAAATATATATTCAAATATCTATCGCACAAGCCTGTGGCTGTCCGGCTGTAAGACTGCCTACAAAAGCAAAATAAGCAAAATAAGCAAACAAAAACTCACATCAAGCTGATGTGAGTTTTGTTTTGGTGATTGTTATTGTGGATCAACAATCAAGAATGCTTCACCGCCTGCGATACAAATCATCTTGACTGCATCTGGGTTGTACTCGTTGGCGAATACTCTCAATTTCTTGTTAAGTCTTTGACCTTCGACGATTTCGAGATAGTTGCAATCAGCATCGCACAAGCCCTTAGCTCGAACAGCTTCGATGTCAACCACATCGCCATCTTCAAAGTTCTCCATCAAGGCATCAACGGATACGGTGGCTGTGATTGGATTGAATACCGCCTCATCGCCCTCGACAACTTCGATGAGTTGGGAGGCAAGTCCGTCAGGGAGTTGCATAGCTTGACCTAGGTCAATGTCGCCAACTACCAAGTAGTCCAAGCCCTTGCATTCGACAGTGGTGTAACCATCGAGTGAGAATTGGGAAGCAAAATCTTCTGGCTCATATTTTGGCTTTTTCTTGATAACAAGGCTCTCGCATATGAGCTCGATGAGTTGTTTTGCTTTCTTGACAGCTACTTTTGAACGGATTTTGAGCATTGTAGGAACGTCTTGAGCGCCCTTCTTGTCCAAACAGCTCTTGTGGTGATAGTAGCTCTCATCAAGCGAGTCTGGGTCGATTGCAAGATACAACACAAGTGTCTTACCATTGATTGCAAAACGAGCAATTTGGTTGCGACCTTTGTTGAAGTTCTCTCTAAATCTAGATATACGATTTTTGATGCCATAAGACAACAGCTCATTCTTGATTTCGCTGTAGAATGACTTGATATCATCATCAGC
Organism: uncultured Clostridia bacterium; assembly: GCA_945992255.1. Lineage (GTDB taxonomy): Bacteria > Bacillota > Clostridia > Christensenellales > UBA3700 > HGM11368. Next base: position 4,927 of record CAMFVQ010000020.1, on the reverse strand, counting down.
AAGTCGCATCTTCATCTCGAAACTGAATTTTGGTTTTACACGAGAGTCATCTTCGACTTCTGCTTGCCAATTAGTGGAGAGCTTTGGCTTGGCTGCTGGCACAACTGCCGGAATTTCTTCGATTGGCTCTTCCTCGACAGGCTCTTCGACTGGCTCTGCTGCTTGGGTTGCGGTCACAACTGCTCCTGCAAGCAACAAGTCCAAAATTCTTTGAACATTGAGTTCGATTTTGTCGATACGCTCGTTCATAGAATTGATTGTGTTGGTGTTTTGCTCCAAAGCAACAATACGTTGTTCGTGGTCGTTGTTATCCAAAGCACTGAGGGCTGCGATAGAACTCTCGAGTTTGTCAAGCTTGTCATTGATAGCTTGCATATCTTCTTCACTGACATTGGCAACCTCATCTGCTGGCTCTTCTTCGACAACTGGCTCTGCTGCTACTTCCTCGACTTGTTCTTCTACCGCTTCTTCGGCAGGTATAAAGCTGAAACCACACTCTGGGCAGAATTTGTCATCTTCGTGGACAGGCGCACCGCATTCTGTGCAATATCTGGTTGGCTCTTCGACAGGCTCTACAACTTCTTCGACACTCTCTTCATCGACAGGCTCTTCGATTGGCTCTTCCTCTACAACAAGCTCTTCTGCCACTTCTTCAACTGGCTCTTCAGCAGGCTCTTCTACAACTTCCTCGACTGGCTCTTCTGCCACTTCTTCGGCTGGCTCTTCCTCGACTGGTTCTTCAAAAATAACATCGTTTTCGATACATTTTAGGTTGACGAATTCTTCGTGTTTTGCCTCGATTGGCACGTATGTACAAGCACCAAGGATAAACATACTGATGATTGATACTACCAAACATACTACGCCCATAATCAATGGCTTCATAGCTGCTTCGAGGTTGAAGCCTTCGCCGCCGCTCATGCCGATATAAATGCTCATACCAACAATCACGATACCAACCACACCGAGCAATGCTGCTACAAGGTCAATCATGTTGACACGTTTGCGAACGCATCTGATAATCATGCCCACAATGTAGCCCACGCCACCGATACCCATCAAAATGGTGAACTTGGTAGCAACAGCTTGGTCATTGAGAGCTTCTCTTGCGGCTGGCACTAGGAATATAATGCTGATGAATGTTGCTGCCACACAAGCAAGTGCGATAGTCAACATTGTGTTGAATTTGTTGTGGAAAACTTTGGAATAGCTACCAAAATTGGCTTTGGCTGTTTGGTAACCACGCATTTGGGCAATGCTCATCTTTGGCTTGTACATAAGCACTCTGACAAGGAGCAAAAGCACTATCAAGCCCAAGAAAATGAACAATCCGATAAGGTCTTGTTTGCTGGCAACTTGCTCGATTACGATTTGGACCAACAAGCCGATGACAAGGGCAAAACTGATGAAAACTGCCTCATCAATAAAGCGACATTTCTTCGACCACAAAGTCACAAGTCCTGTAATCGCAAGTGTAAGCACGCCCACCAAAAAGATTGCTAGTGGGATAACATAAGCAAGGTTGGCTTGAAGCACTTCTAGGACTGGTGTGCCTTGGGCAACTTTGTCAATCATTGCTTGGAAAATTTCAAATAGCTTGATTTCTTGAATCAAAAAGAAGAATGCAAGTGCAAAACCAACTACTGCAATAGCTCCTGTGATGCCATACTTGTTGATAGTCATACTAAAATAGTCGGCACTACGTTCTTTCTTGACCTTCTCTTCTACAGCTGGCTTTTCTTCAGCCACTGGAGCATCTTCTGCTGGGGTAGGCTCTTGTGCGATAGTCACTTCTGGAGCGTTCTCTGCGGTAGCATCTTGGGCAACTTCTTCGCAAACAATGTCCGCTTGTACTTCATCGCTTTTCACTTCTTGACTAGATATTTCTTCAACTTTCATATCTTTCTCTTCCATGATTTCCTCCACTCTAAGAATTTGTATGAAAATATTATAATACAAAAATAGTCAGTTGTAAATTAAAAAAACAACAAAAAGTCGAAACATATTGATAATTTTTGTAAATTCTCGACTTTTTGGGGTGTTTTTGAGCAAACAAAAAGTAGGTTTTTCGCCTACTTTTTATCACTGTTTGTTTATTTTTTTTGTGTTTTTGGATTGACTTTTGGTCAATTTTGGCGTGTTTTGTCGTGATTGCTAGTCAATATAATCATTGACAACCACCACAATCGTGCCGCTGTGAACCTCGATTTTGGCAACATCTGCCGTGGCAACATTGCTCACTCCCATAGGAAAATTGTCCCTGAGAGTAAAGTTTTGGGCTGGATAATCAAAACCTGTCAAGGTGATTGTCGCACTATCTTTGGCAAAAATAGATACCGTTTTGCCCACTTTGCCTGCCAATTCTAGATCGCCGGCTGTCACAAAAATTGTCTGAGATATATCTAAAAGTTCCACCTTGCAACCTTGTTCTACCAAGTGGTAAGATAGTTGGAGATTTGCCAACGTGTGGTCAAGTCTTCCCCCCAATCCGCCGTACAAAACAAAATCGTTGCAGCCTCTTTCTAGTCCATATTCGCATGCCACCCACATATCGGTGAAGTCTTTGCGAACCTCGAGCTGGAGGATATTTGGGTGAGTTGGTGCATAACCTAGCGAATCAAAATCGCCCACGACCATATCAACCTTTTGGTCACGAATATATTCGTAACCCTTGTCTACACCGATGACTAGGTCATCTGGTCTTGTTTGGAATTTTTGGCTGGCAAAGTCACCACCGCCTACACATATACATCTCATACTCACATTATAGATTGTCTTGCACAAAATGTAAAGTGTAGACTATATCATTCTTTTGGCAACAATATAGTGCGACCAACGAGTCGTACTGATTGGCTCGATGACTGCATAGTCGCTGGCGGTGTGCAAAATATAGTTGTCGCCAAGATAAACAGCTACATGCCCCACTCGCTCTATACCACTGAGATGTCGCCGCTCAGCATTGGTAAAAAATATCACATCGCCACGCTGAATGTCCGACTTTGGCACTTGTTTGCCTTGCAAAACTTGGGTGCGAGTGTTGACATCCAACACCACTCCTCCGCCTATGTAGAACATATATTGAACAAGTGAAGAACAATCAAACTTGCCTTGAACAAAATTGGGATTGGGTATACCGTTGCCCCAATGATACCGCTGTGCGCCCCAAACATAAGGATAACCCATAAGCCCTTTTCCAATATGTAAAATATCTTCCACCACTTGGCGATTTGACTTTTCCAACCTCACGAGAGTGGTGTATCTACGACTTACATAGCCATACCCACGCTTATACCTTACCTTGTACCACTCCCCCTCAGTGGACACATAATCAAGCATATCCTTGGCATTGATTGTGCCAATGACAGCAAACTTGTTGCCTGCTCCCGCCCTAATATTGAGCGAATTGGTGGTTGAACTGACCATAATATCATACTCTTTGGCTGGCAAAAGCGGTTGCAATGGTATGCTTGGTTTGTTTGGTGGATTTGGCAATGGTTCGCTCGGCGGATTTTCGCTCGGTGTGTTGTCTGGTGGTGGCGATACAATATTGTTGTTTGGCGGTGGGTGCGTACTGCTAGGTGGCTTTTCTACAGCACAACCTACCAATGCAAAACATATCAAAATGCTCAATAACCCAATACTTATCAACTTTTTCATAGTTTTTGCTTTGTTTTTCATAAGAAAATAGTACAAAAAACTCGAGCATAAATCAATGCACAAAAAATGGGAATAAATAACCCTGTAGCATATAAAACAAACTTTCTCAAAAAAATAGACAGGCTCATCGCCTGCCTACTTCCGGAGTAAATATATGAAAACAAAAACATTTTATACTTTGATTATATTCCCCCATTATTGACAACGCTTGTCAAGTTAATTTTTTTCTTTTATCCATATCAGTATAGAATTGTCATATATCAAAGACGGCAAAATCACAGGATAATATATTGCAATACATATACAAACCAATCAAATCACGGGATAATATGTTGATAAAATATAAAATTTTATCTTAAATAAAAAACTCACTGCCTTGGGTTGGTAGTGAGTTTTTGCTCGTGTGATTTTATTGTTACTCTTCTTCGTTTTCTGCAAGTTTTGCACTGTTGCAGAATTTTCTTACAGACTCGATTGCACTGATACAGCTGTCGATGCTGTCGTATGTTTCACCTACACAAAGAATTGTCTTTTGGCTGTTGCGGAGCTTGTAGTAATATCTGCCTGTCTTGTCTTTGTCGATGATAAAGTTGCTAGCTAGTGCATTCTTTTTGATGTTTTCCATAGCGCTCTTTGCACTTGCTTCGGTAGTGTAAGACTCGCTCACCAAAAGCAATTCGCCGTTGGAAGCATATAGGTTGGCGATGAACATTTCGTCCACTTCCTCGATTTTCCACTTGCCTGTATAGCCTTTCTTTGCCTCAGCGATTTCGCCTGTTGGCTCATACTTGATGACGGTCTTGTCTTCCAAAATTTCTTCCGCAAGAACGGCATTGAGTGCGAACTTCTTAACTGACTCTACTGAGCTTTCACAGCTGGTCTTGTTGCTGTAAACTTCTCCTACACATAGGAGTCTGTTGGCAGAACTTTTGAGCTTGTAGTAGTAGTTGCCCTTCTTGTCACAATGGATTTCAAACTTGCCAAGCTCAACATTCTTCTTGATTGTTGCAATGCCACCCATTGCTCCCTTGGCTGTAGAATATGTCTCAGATGTGAGCAACAAAGCGCCATTGTTGGCATACAAATATGATACGAATTCATCTTCGCTCTTTTGTATAATTTGCCACTTGCCGACAGCCACTCTCTTGCCTGATTTTTCTTCTTCATCTGTTGTAGCTGCAACTTCCTTAACTGGCTCAGCTTTTACTGGAGCTGGCTTTTCTTCTTTGACCGGTTCAGCTTTTGCTGGAGCTGGCTTTTCTTCTTTGAC
>CAMFVQ010000019.1 GCA_945992255.1 uncultured Clostridia bacterium | reverse complement strand
GAGCTGGCTGACACAAAGCGGAGCGACTGGCAGACTGAGGGATTGTCCACCTATTTGCGACAGCAACTATCCATATAAAAGACTGCCCCTTAGCAAGGGGAAGTGGGTAGTTGTAGCACTTGTGCGAAAACTAGCCGATAGGGATTGTTAAGCCGACTAGCTTTCTTAGTCCCCTCAGTCCGACTACATAGTCATTTCGTCGGACAGCTCCCCTTACCATAAGGGGCGCTCTCTTATATTGATAATAAATATCCTTATGAAGACTGTCCCTTAACAAGGGCGCTCTTTGCTGCGGTTTGTTTGACAATACAACAAGGTTGTTCCTCGTATTGCATCAAAAAAGCCGTGGCGATTACCACGGCTTTTGGGTTGTTGGTTGTATTGATTAGTCAATCATACTTTCGATTGCTTGCAAAATCTCTGCATTCTTGCTCTCGGATTTTACCTTGGAATCAGATACGGTGGATACATAGATTTTGAGCTTTGGCTCTGTGCCACTTGGTCTTACACAAGCCCATTCATCGTTGCCAAGGTCCCACTTCACAACGTTTGCCTTAGGTAGTTCAACCTTGCTCTCACTGCCATCTGCCAACCAAATTTTGCCTACATTTAGGTCAGTCTTGGACACAACCTTGATACCTGCAAGCTCTTGGATATGGCTGTCACGGAAAGATTGCATAATCTTTGCCATTTTGTCCATTCCGTCCAATCCTTTGAAAACAATGGATTTGCTCTTTTCTACAAAGTAGCCATACTTGTCGAACATACTGGTCAACTTGTCATAGAGTCCTACGCCAATGCTGGTATAGTAACATACCATTTCGGCAAACAACATACTGGCAACAACTGCGTCCTTATCTCTAGCGTGAGTGCCTGATAGATAGCCATAACTCTCTTCGTAACCGAACAAGAATGTGCTTTCGCCGTTTGTTTCCCACTCCTTAATCTTTTCGCCAATGAACTTGAAGCCTGTAAGCACGTCATAAACTCTTACACCATAGTTGCGAGCGATGCGGTCCGCAAGGTGGGTGGTAACGATAGTCTTGACTACTGCAGGGTTGGCTGGCATTGTACCGTTTTGGGTATGTCTCATCAAAATGTAGTCCATAAGCATTGCACCGATTTGGTTGCCGTTGAGCAACACGAACTTGCCCTCGTGGTCACGAATTGCGATACCCATACGGTCTGCATCTGGGTCTGTGCCGATGACAATGTCACTGCCAAGCTTGTTGGCTAGCTCGATGCCCATACTGAGCGCCTCTGGCTGTTCTGGATTTGGAACTGACACGGTAGAAAACTCTGTGTCTGGATATTTTTGTTCTTCGACAACATTCACCTTGATACCCATTCTGCCAAGGATAGCTGTCACTGGTTTGAAGCCTGTGCCGTGGATTGGGCTGTAAACGATTTTGATTGAGCCACCAACTTGCTTTACTGCCTGTGGGGATAGGCTGAGCTTTTCGATTGCCTTGAAGTATTCTTCATCTACGCTCTTGCCCACAAGTGTGATTTGATCAGACAAAGCAAAGTTGTCTTTGCCATAGAAGTCTGCTCTGTCGGTGAGGGCAATGTCTTGCATAGCTATGCCAAAATAGTCGGCTTTGGAGATAAAATCAACTACCACTGCGGTTGCCTCTGGGGACATCTGAGCGCCATCTTCGCCATAAACTTTGTAGCCGTTGTACTCTTTTGGGTTGTGGCTGGCGGTAATCATAACACCTGCGATTGCACCAAAATGTCTGACTGCAAAAGAACACATTGGCACTGGGCGAACATCCTCAAACATTTTGACATTGATACCCATTGCGCCAAGCACTCTTGCTGTGGCGAGTGCGAACTCGAAAGACTGGCGGCGTGTGTCATAAGAGATAACTACACCACGCTCCATTTCTGCCCTGCCAAGGCTTTGGATATATTGACCAAGTCCAAGGCTGGCACGAGCAACAGTATAAACGTTCATATTGCTGATACCCATTGCGATTGTGCCACGCATACCTGCTGTGCCGAATGCAAGTGGCAAGGTAAATCTTTCTTTGATTTCCTTTTCATCACTGGCAATGCTCTCTAGCTCGGCAAGGTACTGACTGTCTACATTTGCTTTCCAATAATCATAATTTTGTCTAAAATCCATAATCACTCCTATAGATACGATAAATACGACTTGATTATAGCATAAATATATATCAAAAAACAATAAATTTTCTATTTTAGAACGGAAATTTTTCCTCGAGTAGGCTTGTAAAAATCCTCCCTTATTTTTTGCTCGCTAACCAACTGGCCGCCCTTATATTTTTTGCGAACTGCCATTGTGTGATAGCCTTGCCGCTCTTGCCGTGTCACCACGAACTTGCTTTCGCCATCTTCCTGCACTTCGCCCAATCCTTCTAGGCTGTCTACATATTCGACGTCAGGAGCAGTGGCAGGCAAATTTTCTATCACCGAGCTTTCTATCTCGTAAATGTACGGCGTGGGTGCGGTGTAAATATCAAAGATGATATGTTTGTCCTTGACATAGCCATTGACCACCACATCAAAGTCGCTGTCATTGACCAAAACCATATCGATATAGTCACTCACCGTTGCATCTTGACTAAGCTCGCAATACGATGAAGGCAAGGAGTGATTGACCACATGACTTGCTCCAAGTCCTGCCCTTATCCAAGCATTGTAAAGTGTGGTGGAAACTTGACAAACTCCGCCACCTATGCCGTCTACATACTCGCCATACAAAATGACTTTGGCATTTTGATAGCCCCTTTCTGCTGTCCGCTCCCCTACAATTTTGTTGAAACTCAGCTCCTCGCCACTGCCAACAACCAACCAACAAAAACAATTGGTTGCAAGTGTAATATTGTGACTTCTTGCCACTGAAGAATGGACAAAATTTGTCGAAAAAGTCGATACGTGTTGAGTTTTTGGCGAAAAATTATGCCCACTCACCAAAACCATTGGTGCGTTGGACATACCTAAAAATAGTGTGCATAAAGCACATATAAATATCATCAGCACATATCTAAATCCTTTCACAATGCTAGTATGTGCATACAAAAAGTTTTTATTTTATACCCAAAATCTTTTTGCTTTGGGCAGGCAAATTGACCTCGATACCACCTATCTCGATATATTTGTTCTTGCCGTGATAGTCTGTGCCACCGCTCACTGCCAAATGGTATTTGCTCGCAAGATTGAGCAGCTGTCCGACAGTTTTTTCATCGTGCGTTGGATAAAATGCTTCTAGTCCTGTCAATCCATAAGGCTTGAGTCCTGCAAGATAATCTTCGAGCTTCCTGTCTTGAAAAAATCTCAGTGGGTGCGCTAGGAAAGCTTGCCCTTTGGCTTGGCGAATAAGCCTAACACCTTCGAGTGGAGTTATCCTTTTGGACGGAATATAGGCAATGCCCCTGCTGCCCAAATATCTCTCGAATGCCTCGTTGACACCTGACACATAGCCTGACTTGATAAGCTCTTGGGCAACGTGCATTCTGCCAATAGAATTTTCATCTTTGATTTTGTCCCAATCAACTAGGACATTGAACTGGGCAAGCCTGTCTACAATTTTCTTAATTCTTTGGCGTCTTTGGTCGGCAAAATCAGCAATAGATTGGCTAAGAATATCGCTGTTCTTGTCAAAATTGTATCCCAAAATATGCACTTCACAATTGGAAAAAGTGGACAACTCTATGCCATCAATGACTTGTAGGCGGGTTGACTTTGCACATTCTCTCAGCTCATCAAGTCCTGCAATGGTGTCGTGATCAGTCAACGCAATCGTGGTCATACCAAGGCTGACTGCCTTGGTGACAATCTCGTGTGGGCTGTCTGTGCCATCGCTCATCGAGGAGTGAATATGCAAATCAATCTTCATCTACTTCTCCCTCTATGCTTGGCATATTTGACTCGCCAAGCTCTTCGCTCATTGTGTCTACTTTGGACAATTTCTTTTGAATTATGCTGTTGCGTTTGTCTATTGCCTCTATGCTGTCCATCAAGCTGTTTGTCTTTTTCTTCAAGCCCTCGATAAGGTCAGTAAACTTGCCATAATCTTTCTTGAATGCACCCATAAGCTTGACAATCTCTCCGCTCTTCTTTTGGATTTGGAGTGTGGTAAAGCCCATTTGCAAGCTGTTGAGTAGGGCGGATATGGTGGTTGGTCCACATATCGTGATATGATAGGTATTCTGGAGTTCTGCACACAAGGTGCTGTCCTTGATAATCTCTGCATACAACCCTTCGGTCGGCAAATACATAATCGCAAAGTTGGTGGTCTTTGGCGGATTGATATACTTCGATGATATAGATTTTGCCTCGTCTTTGATGCGTGTGATGAGTTTCTTTTTTTCGATTTCTACCTGTGCTAGGTCGCCCAATTCGCTGGCATCAACAAGTCTGTTGTAGTCCTCGATAGGGAATTTTGCATCGATAGGCAAATACACTTTGTCATCGGCTTGCCCCGGCATAACGATTGCAAAGTCAACCATATTGTTCTTATCAATGTTGAATTGACGCTCATATTGGTTGGGCGCAAGTATTTGTTCGAGCAATGATTGGAGCGACACTTCTCCCCAAGTTCCACGAGTCTTGACATTGGTAAATGCCTTGTTGAGATTGCCCACACGCTCGGACAAACTCTGCATTTCTCCAAAGCCTTTTTGCACTGCATCAAGCCTTTCGTTGACCATTTGGAAAGCGTTCTTGATACGGCTATCTAGGGTGCTAGACAACTTTTCATCTACCGTTTCTCTCATTTTTTCGAGTTGTTTTTCGTTGTCCTCTCTCACTGCGGACAACTTTTTGTCCACCTCTTCTTTCATCTCAGATATAGAAGTACGGATTTCTTGCTTCATCTCGCCCAAATTTTGCTTGGTGCTTTGGTTGAGCATTTCCATAGCCTTGGTAATCTCTTCTTTCAAATTCCCATTGCTTGTCTTGGTATCCTTGGTCAAGTCTTCCATTTGTTTGGAAAATCTTTCCATATACTGAGCAAGTATTGTGGAACTGCTTTGATTGGCAGTGTTGAAGTTGGATACAATATGGTCACGAGCAAGATTGATTGACTTTTCGCTGTGTTCTCTAACAAGCTCTACTGCTTCGTGCAAGTTCTCGGTGTTCTCATCAAAGCGATTGATGACTTCATCCATTGAGCCACTCTTGCCCTTTTTGGCAAAAAACACCCCCAACAATACAAGTCCTACCAACCCTTCGACTGCTCCCACAATCGCAACAATAAGTGTAATTAGTTCCATATTTTCTCCTTCCACCTTGTAGCCAATTCTACAAGCTGTTCTTTGGTGTATGATTGGTTTTGACTGACAGACAGCTCTACCATTCTTTCCAACATTTCGCCCACTTGTCTGCCTTTGATACCCAGCGACAACAAGTCTTTGCCATCTATCGGCAACTGCTTGACTGTCATTGAGATGCCCCTATCTTGCATTTGGGTGCGTGTGGCAATAAGTTTTTGGGCGGTGTGAGATATAGCCCTGTCATCGCCTGTGGTCGCCTTGCTGTCCGCTGTCATCAATTCGGCAAGGTCATCTAGTATATCCAAATTGGCGGCAACAAACTTGCGAATTGTCACATCTCTTGCCGTGTTGTTTAGGTCGAACATATGGTTGGCAATAAGCCTTGCAGCCAAAGTTTTTTCCTTGTTGGAAAACTTGTATTTGGTCATCCACTCTTGCACAATCTCACTGCCTACTTGGGCGTGGTTGTACATATTGTTGTCCTGCGCCATACACTCCGCCTTGCCAATGTCGTGCAACAATGCCACCAATCTCAAATGTTTGGGAGCATACCCCATACACCTGATAGAATGTTCGAGAACATCAAAGCGATGATATGTATGATTTTGATCCAATCCGCCCCCACGAGCAAGCTGAGGGCATATTCTGGCAAGCACTCCACTGTCATACATACTGCGGATAGCTTGTTGACAATTGTCGCCTTGCACGATTTTTTCTAGCTCGACTTGTACCCTTTCGACAGATATGTCATCTAGTCTGCTTGCCAACTTGCAAGCCGTGTCATAAGTAGTTGGGTCTATCTCATAGCCAAGCACTGACTGGAAGCGGAACAATCGCAAAATACGCAATCCGTCTTCTTCAAATACTAGCTTGCTATCCCTGGTCGTGCGGATAAGCTTGCGATGAATATCTTCCACACCGCCAAGCACATCAACAATCTTGTCATGCTTGATATCATAATAAATCGCATTGCAACGAAAATCCCTCCGCAAACAATCTTCTTGAACACTGTCAACGAATTGTACACTTACAGGTCTGTGGGTGCCTTTGTCTGTCGGATAACTGTCACTGCGGAATGTCGTATATTCGTATTTGTGCTGTTTGCCGCACACAATGACTGTGCCTATGCGTTCGCTAGCTTCTTGAACATGCCAACCAATGCTTTTGGCAAGCTGGGTAACTTCATCTACCCTAAGCGGTGAGCAAATATCTATGTCGGCGTGTTCATCAACCGCCCTGCCACCTACCAAATAATCTCGCACAAATCCACCCACTATATAAAGCGGTCTTTCTTCATCGAATATCGATGCAAATGTAACAAGTTCGGCAGGTATTTTGGTTATCATTCGAGGCTAAGCACTCCTACGTAAGGCAAGTTGCGGTATTTTTGGTCATAGTCCAATCCATAGCCTACAACGAATTCATCTGGAATCTCGAATCCTGTATAATCGCCTTGGAATTCTACCTTGCGACGACTTGGCTTGTCTAGGAATGTCACTACTTTGAGTGAGCTAGGCTTGCGTTCTTTGAGCAAACGAGTCAATGCAAACAATGTGTGTCCGCTGTCTATGATGTCTTCTACAACTATTACATCTTTGCCTGCAATATCTTCGGCAAGGTCTTTCTTGATTTTTACGTTGCCGCTCGATATGGTCGATGCTCCATAACTGGATACAACCATTGTATCCACTCGTACTGGCAAGTTGATTTCTCTGATGAGGTCGGCGAAAAATACGATTGAACCTTTGAGAATACATACCATATAAGGCTCTTTGCCTTGGTAGTCTTTGGTGATTTGTTCGCCAAGCTCTTTGACCTTTTCAGCAATCTCTTGTTGGTTGAAAAGTTGTTTTGTAATAGTTTCCATTATTTATCTCCTGTGTTTTTGTATGCTTTGATATAACAAATGTGTGTGGTGCGGTCGGTGATTGCTACCTTGTCAGATATCTCGATTGGAAGCACTGCCAACACATCATTTTCTTTGGCAAGTACGATGAGTGAGCCACGCTCTCTAAGTGGAACTTTCTTGTCTGTCAAGAAGTCGCCTAGGCTCTTTGTACCACCGCCAAACTTGGTGAACTTGTCACCTGCTTTGCGTACTCTAAGTATGCTGCCATCGAGGGTGTCTAGGTCTGCTCTAAGACAATCTTGCATAGGCGAACTAGCAATCTCTATACGCCACTCGCCCATATCGAACACTCCTACGCCAAACTTGATTGGCAAAACTTCACTATCTTTTTTGGCTGTCAACACTATCTTGTCTTGCTCTTTGTAGGCGGTCACTCCCCACGGCAAATCAATTCTTGCTCCCACGCTCTTGCGAGATAGGTCATACAACAAATCAATATGCCTTTGCTCGAAGTCAACTCTCCAACCCATTTTGTCAAGTCCTGCAAAAATGCTGCTGACTGCTACAATATCACGCCTGCCAAATAGTGACAGCGGAAAAATCAAGTCGCCACGCTCGACTTTGAAGTCTACCAGATATTTGTCCAAAAATTGTTGGGTCATAGATGCTGTCGCCGCCAATCTTGATATGTTGGCAACCGCCGATGGATAAATTTCTTGGATAAGCGGAAGTATCTCGTGGCGGATTTTGTTGCGAGAATAGTCAGTCTGCTCGTTGGTACTATCCACAAGATATGCCCAACCATGCTGGTGCATATTGCTTTCAATTTCGCTCGATGATATGTCCAAAAGTGGGCGAAGCAACATTCCGTCATCTAGACTCATTCCGCACAAGCCTTTGATACCACTGCCACGAAAAACGTGCATAAGTACTGACTCGGCTTGGTCGTCCATGTGGTGAGCTGTCACCACTCGTTGAGCCTTTCCTAACGCTACAATCTGAGCAAAAATTTCTCTACGGCGAAGTCGTGCGCCTTGCTCTGTACCATAGCCGTTTTGGCGACAATATGAAGATATGTCCTCATCATAGTAGTCACATTCTATGTCGTTGTTCTCGCAAAATTGGCGGACAAAATCGCTATCTCTATCACTCTCCGCTCCTCGCAAATTGTGATTGATATTGACTACAAAGAACGCTGGCAACTCTTCTCTCAACTCAACAAAAAGGTGGAGCAAATACATAGAGTCTTTGCCACCACTGACTGCAAGTGCCAATTTTTTGAATTGTCTTAAATACTCCAATGTGCTTTTGTCCAACATACATAAATTATAATATAAAAGTGCGTATAAATCAATACTTTGGGCTTTCTATTGGGATAAAAATATTCTGAATGCAATCACTGTTGCATCATCTTGCAATCCTATCCGCTTGGCTTGTCCCATAATCTCATCGCATACAACTTGGGGATTGAGTGAGCCTATCTTGTCCAATATCAAAGTTATGCCCTCTGGGGTAAGTATATCATTGATGCCGTCAGACACCACCACCGCCATATCGCCCACCACCAACATTTGGCGACTTATCTGTGGGTTGGCTTCTTCGATAATACCCATAGGAAGTGCAACCGCCGGCACAATCTCCACCGCCGACTCTCGCCTGATATAGCTCTCTACACCGCCCAATTTGATGAAGTCCACCAACGCATTGTCAAGATCTACCACGCACATATCTAGCGCACAAAAATTGTCTTGCGAGGTGACTGCAAGCAATCTGTTGATGAGCGAAAGCGAGCGAGCGTTGTCCCAACCTACCTTGTAATAATTGGCAACCATTTCCATAGCTTTGGTGCTGTCGTGTTGGGCATTTTCGCCACTGCCCATTCCGTCGCATAGTGCAACCAAAACTTTGTTGCCACCTATTTTGATGACCTTAACTATGTCGCCACAAGCCGTTGAACCTTGCTTGATTTGTTGGCAAAATCCGTATGTAAGATTGTACTTGGGAGCTGGCAAAAGATTGATATGTATTCGGTTTTCGCCAATTTTTGTAACTTCTTCATCGAGTTGCAATCGATGACCAACGACCCTTTGGGCAACCTTGATAAGCATATCGTTGTCTTTGTCTTGTTCTCTGATCACCATAGACAAACTCACCCCACCGCTACACGACATTGTCATCACTTCATTGCACACTATGTTGTACTCGGCAAGCTCTCCAACCAACCTGTCCTCCATATCCAAATCTACACTGCCGCTATCTAGCAAATTTTGGCTGAGTTGTCCCAATGCTCCGCCCACACCTGCAAGCTGAGTTGCCATCAACTGGCTATCTCTGCCATAATTTTTCCTTGCTGTTCGCCTTGCCAAATAACTACCAACTAGGCTGTTGGTGTTGGCAAGAAGCTGGGGGATTTTGTTGCAATGAGCATTGACAAAATTGGGCAAGTCTACAAGTGATGCTCTGCCTGTCGCCAACCCACTTGATATAACGCTCTCGAAAATCGTGCTAGTTTGTTTGCCCAACGCTCGAAAACATTCTTCCCTCCTCTCGCACTTGTTGCACGTGCAAGTCATCAGTTCCCCTGCCAACACAACTTCCGCCTTGTCATCTTGGGTGATAGTTTGGCTATAGTGACAATAGGCATCTGCCATTTCGTAAAACACCTTGGATATACCGTTCACCCTGTGGGATAGGTCGGATTTGGCTCTGTCGAGCAAGGTCTTTGCCGAAACACTGCTGCTCACTTGCTTGTAAATCGGAATTCTGTCAAGCAAGGCTTTTGGCAAAATCGTACATACCACAGCCCCTGCCGAAAAGCCTATCATCGCCCCATAATCTATCACTCCAAAATACTCGAAATAGACTTGGAGCAAACACCACATAAGCACAACGGCACTGCCAGCTAAATATCGGTTGTATTTGACAAAAGCCCAACCTGCAAGCACCACCGCCAATGTTTTGCCCACAATCTCCAACCCAAGTCCGCCCAAAGAACCGCCAAGTGATATGCCAAAACTTGCCACCACTGCTATATGCAGTGGAAGCTTGAATATTGCCAAAACGCAACACACACCAAGCACAACATAATATGGACGAAAGCCCAAAATATCCACACTGTAAAGCCCTAGTGACAACATCGTGCAAAGCACTACTCCGCCTATACATTCGTTGGTGGACAATCTGTGCATATTGCCTCTTACGCACACTCCACGCAAAAAATCCAAACAAAAAAATGTCACCAGTTGGCACACTACCACATTGAGGACAAGATAAATGGGATTGACCTCGAACATATCCACCAACATCAATGGCAACAGCGACAAAAAGCCATACAAATTGCACGCCAACATTCCAATTGGGCGGTGGAGTTTGTGATATACAATGTATGCTAGACACATAATGATGACTGGCGATATGGCATATACAATACCTGCAAGTGTGGGGTTGGCAAGCAAACACCCTGCTATGTACATTGGCGACAATAACCACACATTGAGTCCGCACATAACGAGCGCAACATAGAGAGATATTGCCACACCGAGCAAGTTTTGGACAAGCCTTGCCCTAGCTAGTAGCCAAAACAACACCAAGCAAGACAAATATATTCCTATACCTTTCAATTTTTGTTTACTATTTGTTTTCATAGCCCTAGCATAAATCTTACAATATGTCGAATGGCAAGTTTTGTTGGCAAAGCTTGACTATTTTTGTCGGTAGAGAGGCTGAACAAAGCTCAACTTGATTGTGGCTAACATAACCACTATTTGCCGAGTGATTTATCCACAATGGTCTTAGCTTGCCCACGGCAATATCCGTGATATGTCCACCACTGGCAACAACTGATTGGTCATTCCAACTGCCCACCACCACACAACCCACACTGAGCGATATTGATTGGAGCATAACCAACATTGGGGATTGGCAATTACAATGATTGCAACACACAATATATCTCAGCCCCTTGCCCACATACCTGCTCCATATATCCACATACAAAATATCGCTGTCTATGACAAGTCCGATTTTTCCCACACTTGTATCCACCAAAAATATGCGATTTCTCGATACATATCCACATTTTGCATTTATCTCATCTTGCAAACACAGCACTCGGCCGCTATCAATTACACAAACGCTGTTGGAACATTCTCCCTTGTCAAAGCACCTGAGCGGTATGATATACAATGCCTGACTGCGGTCGGACAATGCACACAATTCGGCAAAAGCTTTGCTCGGTTGGTCCAAGTTCACCCTACCCACAACCTTTCTGTCCAACACAACCATATCTCCCCTGCCAAAGACTTTGCCAAAATCTTCCACGAACTCCTCTGCACACATATCCGCCACACAATACACCATAGTTATTGTATGTACAAATTGGGAAAAAGTCGATTAAATCAACATTGCAAAAAAAAATAGGCTACCCTGAGGTAGCCTACCAAAATGTTTGATATTACTTGTTAGCCAAAACTTTTTTGAGTTGAGCAAATCTTGGCAATCCATCTTCAAGTGGAGCTTTGCAATCGCCTTGAATAAGTGGAAGTGCATAATCGATATACTCTTGAGAAAGCATTGTGCCATCGTTGATAATCCATTCTGCAGGGATTTTCTTCTCTGTGTTGGCAGCTTTAGATAGACCTACTACACCAATCTTGCACTTATATTTGCCAGATGGAGTTGTATCTCTCTTAAGCACTACCATTTTGTCTGTTGTGCCTCTAACAGCATACTTAACAGCAGCAGCGCCAGATTTGAAAGCTTCCTCAACGTCAACCTTAGATGCAAGGTGAGCGCCACATCTTTGCATCAAGCTGAATTCGATAGCTCTTGTCTTGCTGCCGAATTTCTCTTTGCAAAGGTTGGCAAGAGCTGTGCCTACACCACCAAGTTGTGCGTGACCAAAGCTGTCTTTTGCAATGTTCTTGTTGAGTGTTTCTGCAATAAGCTCGCCATCAGCATTGGCAATACCCTCAGAGATAGCAATCATACATTTGCCGTTGTTTTCAGCAAGTTTCTTTTCTACGTCAGCCAAGAATTTTTCTGTGCTGAATGCAACTTCTGGAAGGTAGATAAGATCTGGACCTAGTCCCTTGTAGTTTGCCAAAGAAGCAGCAGCTGTCAACCAACCTGCGTGTCTACCCATGATTTCTACAACAGTAATCATTGGGGTGTCGTATACGTTGGCATCAAGTTTTAGTTCCATCATTGTGGTAGCAACATACTTAGCAGCAGAAGCATATCCTGGGCAGTGGTCTGTTCCGAACAAGTCGTTGTCGATAGTCTTAGGAACGCCCATTACTCTCATTTCCCAGTCGTTCTTCTTCATAAACTTACTGATTTTGTTGCAAGTATCCATAGAGTCATTGCCGCCGTTGTAGAAGAAGTATCTGATATTGTACTTCTTGAATACTTCGAGCAATCTCTTATAATCAGTGTCATCTTTCTTGAAGTCTGCAAGTTTGTATCTTACTGAACCAAGTGCAGAAGATGGAGTATTCTTCAAAAGCATAAGCTCCTTTGGATCTTCTTTGCTCATATCATAGAATTCTTCGTTGAGAACGCCTCTGATACCGTGAGCAGCACCATATACTGCTGTGATACAATCTTGTTTGAGTGCTTCGGTGAATACACCAGCGGCACTCGAGTTGATAACTGATGATGGTCCGCCAGATTGACCGAACATCAAAGCACCTACTAATTTTTCCATAAGTAAACCTCCAATTTTAACTTCCTAATATTGTTGCTGTTTTGTACAGCGATTTGTTGAATTTTCTTTCTTTGGACAAAGCTTCCAAAATATCTTCATCGATGACTTGATTGTCACGGATACCTACTACTCTGCCGCCCATATCTTCTTTGAGCAAGTCAACTGCTCTGACTGCGAACTTGGCTGCGAGCATTCTGTCTTGCATTGATGGCGCACCACCACGTTGGATATATCCAAGTGTAGTTGTTTTGATAGAACCTTCTACACCCTTTTCTTTGAGCTTAGCTTTGAGTTCCTCAGCCTTGCAAACTCCCTCTGCCAACACAATAATGTCCGATGTTTTGCCCAATCTTTGATTGCGGCGAATGCTCTTGACAATGTTGTCAAGCTTGAATTCTACCTCTGGTACAAGTATGATTTCTGCACCACCGCCGATACCTGCATAAAGTGCAATGTCACCACACTTTCTGCCCATAACTTCGATGATACATACACGGTTGTGTGAGGTCATTGTATCTCTTAGGTTGTTGATTGCGTTGAGCACTGTGTTGCAAGTAGTGTCAAAACCCAATGTAAAATCTGTATAAGCAAGGTCATTGTCGATTGTGCCCGGTATGCCAATGGTCTTTACTCCAAACATTTCGTACAAGTCCTTAGCACCCCTAAAGCTTCCGTCACCACCGATGACTACCAATCCCTCGATGCCATAAGCGTCCAATGTGTCAACTGCTTGTTGCATAACTTCACGCTCTTTGAATTCTGTGCATCTTGCAGTTTTGAGCATTGTACCACCTCTTTGGACAATGTCGGATACTGACCTTTTGTTCATAAGATTGACTGTGCCGTTGAGAAGTCCAACATAACCTTGTTCTATGCCGTACACTTCAAAACCTTGGTCGATTGCATAACGAGTAACCGCTCTGATACAAGCATTCATACCCGGCGCATCACCACCGCTTGTCAAAATTCCTATTCTTCTCATTTTGTTCTCCTGTCAAATTGACTTGGTGTGTTTTGCTTCGATATAAGTGATAGTTTTGCTGTTTATCACCTAAATTATTCTAGCACAATTTTTGGATATTTACCACACTTTTATCAAAGTTTTAGCAATAATATGTGATTTTTTATACAAATATATATGTTTTTTGGCTTGCTATTTTACCAAAACACAATTTTTGCCTACCAAAGCTCTTATTTGGTTGAGCAAATTTTCTCTAAGCGACACTTTGTAGTCTGCCAACTTAAGTTGGTTCTCGAACTGAATGACAACTTCCGTTCTTCCTGGCGACAACTCCAAAATATTGTTAAGCTCGTTGAATTGTTGATTGTTGACAATCTTTACATACAACTTTTCTTTTGGTGTGTCATCTTCTTCGACTTCTTCCACCACTTCGACTTGCTTTTCTACTTCGCCCTCTTTGCTCCAAAAACTGATATCGTTGACACTTATGCCCACTTTGTCATTGTTTTCGATGATTTTACCCTTGATTTTGACAATGGTGTCATCGACGAGCATATCTTTGAACTTCTCAGTGACTGCAGGGAAAAAGACTATTTCGATAGAGCCGTATAAGTCTTCTAGCACTGCACTTGCCATAAGCTTGGCACTTTTGGTAACTTTCTTCTTGATACCGCTCATCATGCCGCCGAGTACGACTGTTTCGTCCACGTATTCTTTGAGTAGTTCATCTCGCTCGGATACACCGCCTTGGTCATCATCTCCGCCCTCTTCTTCGGCAGGTTGGAGCAAGTCTGCAATCATAGACAAGTTGAAGTCAAACTTCTTGAAGCTCTCTTTGTATTCTTCGAGTGGGTGACCTGTCATATAAATGTTGAGGACTTCTTTCTCGAACATATACTTTTGCAACTTGTTGAATTCGGCAATCGGCTTGATGACATTGTCGATTTCTGCCGACTCATCGCCGAACAACATTCCGAAAGTGAGCTGTCCGCTTGATTGGCTCTTTTTCAAGAAATTGGCAATATTTATCATTTCTTCATAGTTCGCCATCAGCGTTGCACGATTGATACCAAAGCAATCGAATGCTCCCGCTTTGATGAGCGCTTCAAAAATTCTTTTGTTGATAGTGCCTGCCGGCAAACGATACAACATATCGCCGATAGACTTGTATTCGCCGTTTTCTTGACGTTCTTTGACCAACAAATCCATTGCATTAGCGCCCACACCCTTTATACCATTGAGTCCAAAACGAATGCTGTTATCTTTGGCACGGAAAATTGTGTCACTCTTGTTGATGTCTGGTGGCAAAACTTCCTTGCCCTTTTCCCTTAGGAACGTGAGGTACTTGGCAATCTCATCTGCCTTAGTGATACGGTCATTGATAACCGCTGCCACCAATTCTACAAGATAATATCTCTTCATATATGCCGTTTCGTATGCAAGTACTGCATAAGCTGCGGCGTGCGACTTGTTGAAAGCATATTTTGCAAAGCTTTCCATATCATCGAATATCTTAGATGCCACTTCTTCCGGAACGCCACGCTTGATAGCTCCATCTACGGCTTTTTCCGCCTTTTCGATAAGCACACCTTGATCGTTGTAGACAGCGGCTTTTTCTGGACAACCATGAATGAAGATTGCTTTTTCCTTCTTCATGACATCAATCTTCTTTTTACCCATTGCACGACGCAAAATGTCCGCTCTGCCCAATGTATAGCCTGCCAAACTTTGCACGATTTGCATAACTTGCTCTTGGTAAATCATAATGCCATAGCTCATCTTCAAGATAGGCTCGAGAAGTGGGTGGTCATAGGTGATTGACTCTGGGTGGTGCTTGTTCTGAACATATTGAGGTATGCTGTCGATAGGTCCTGGTCGATAAAGCGAGATACCTGCTATGATATCTTCGAGGCTTTCTGGTTGGAGGTCACGCATAAACTTCTTCATACCGCCACCTTCAAGCTGGAATACCGCATCTGTTTCGCCTGTACCGATGAGTTTGTATACTTCTGGGTCTTCGTATCCCAATTCTGCAAAGTCTACATTTACGCCATAGTTTTCAAAAACATACTTCTTGGCTTTGGACAAGTCGGTGAGTGTGGTAAGTCCCAAAAAGTCCATTTTGAGCATACCCAACTCTTCGACTTCTTCCTTTTGGAATTGGGTAGTGATGTCTTCGCCATTTCGTTGGAGCGGTACAAAGTCTGAGATGACTTCTCGACAAATAACTACGCCTGCGGCGTGTTTGGAGCAATTTCGAGGCATACCTTCGATTTTGAGTGCCATATCGATGACTCTTCTCATTTCATCATCTTGCTCATATATTTCTTTGACTTCCGGACACAAACCGCCCTCTTTTCTGCCGAGTACCATATCTAGGGTAAGCCCCGGAGTGTTTGGAATAGCCTTGGTGGCTTTGTTTACCTTGTCGAGCGGTACGTCCATAACACGCGCAACGTCCTTGATTGCCCCCTTGGCTTTCATCGTGCCAAGCGCAAGGATTTGGCAAACTTTTTCTCTGCCATATTTGCGAGTTACGTATTCGATAACCTCGCCACGTCTGTCCATACAAAAGTCAATATCAAAATCAGGTGCAGATACACGCTCTGGGTTAAGGAAACGCTCAAAAAGCAAGTTGTATTTGAGTGGGTCAACGTTGGTGATATGTATAGCATAAGCAATGATACTGCCTACACCACTACCACGACCTGCACCCACTGGAATGCCTTGGGACAGTGCATAGTTGATAAAGTCCCACACAATGAGATAGTACTCAGCGAATCCCATACGAATGATAATACCCAATTCGTACTCGGCTCTCTCTCTTATCTCTGGAGTGATTTCGCCATAACGTTTGACAAGTCCGTCGAATGCAAGCTTACGCAAATATTCGGCTGGTGTAGAACCGTCGTCAGGGTGATATGGTGGGAAAAGCTCTTCTTTCTTGATGACAATATTACACTTTTCCATAACTTCGATAGTGTTGGTCACCGCCTCTGGACACCAATCGAACAAGTCCATCATTTCATCATAGTCTTTTAGATAGAATTGGTCGGAATCGAATTTTAGTCGGTTTTCATCATTGAGCTTTTTGCCTGTTTGGATACACAGCAAAGTATCGTGCATTTCTGCATCGCTACGGCTGATATAGTGTACGTCGTTGGTTGCCACAACCTTTGCACCAATCTCTTTGGCAAGCTTGACCAAGAGCGGATTGATTTTCTTTTCTTCTGGTATGCCGTGGTCTTGAAGTTCGATATAAAAATCGCCTTCATCGAACAAAGATTGAAGCTCGAGGGCATATTCTTTTGCCCCTTCATAGTCACCTGCGACCAATCTAGATGGAATTGTTCCTGCAAGACATGCAGACAAACAAATTACACCCTTGGTATGCTCTCTGAGCAACTTCATATCTATACGAGGCTTGTAGTAAAATCCGTCTACATACGCCAAACTGTCCATTTTGACAAGGTTGCGGTATCCCTCTGTTGTCTTGGCAATGAGTATCAAGTGATAACGCTTGCCCTCAGGCTTGTACATATCATCGCACACATAAAATTCGCACCCTACGATAGGTCTTAGGTTGCGTGCATTGGCTGCTTTGTAGAATGTGTATACACCGAACATATTGCCGTGGTCGGTGAGCGCACAACCCGGCATGCCCATTTCGACACAAGCATCGAGTAGCGGTGACTTCTTGCCCTTGGTGATACGAGCCGCTCCATCTAGCAAGCTGTATTCGCTATGCACGTGCAAATGCACGAATGGCTTGTCATACTTTGGTTTGGCTGCTTCGGCTGGAGCATCTTCAAACGGCACTTGCATTTCATCAATCGCTTGCTCTATTTTCTTATTTTCTTCAACCTTGCTCATATTTCTTCTCCATTTCTTCTATCTTTTTGAGCGCCCTTGCAACACTTGATTTGCTCATTCCTATACGCTCCGCCATATCGCCCATACTCTCTGTAAAATCTTCTAGCCTTGCCATTGCAACCTTGTAAAGTTTTTCATCGACTTTGCTGATATCTACTTTCTTCATCAAACTTTGGATTGCATCTATGTATCTAGAATTGGATTTGAGGACCTTGTCCGCATTGGATACATAAATGTTGGTTTGGCGGTTGATGTTGTTGTTGACATCTCGCTTTACAATGATGTCATTGAGTTCTATCGCACAATCTACCGCCTTGATAAATGCGAAAAAGTCGCTTATTGTTTGGCTGTTCTTGGTATAAACGCTCATGCTGTTGTTGCGTTCGGTCACACTAAATGTAAGGTCACATTTTTTGAGAATATCCACAATCTGCTTGGCAAAATCTTCTTGCAAAATGTTGAATTCTAGATGATAACCGCCCCTGCCTTCTATGTCGCTAGGGATATAAACACTGCCCACACACAAGAACAATCCTTGCATAAAACTCGATACATATTCTCTATTTGTCAGCCAATCCATTGTTTGGGAACTGTCTACCAACACCAAATGTCCGTCCTCGAAATGGGACATTTTCATCTTGGCTAGCATATCGTTGGTGTGAGCGCTGTCTACTTTGAGTGTGAATGTTTTGTCTATCGCCGTATTGAATACCAATTCTATCTCACAATCAAACAACTCTTTCAACACTTTCATAACCTTGATTGCCGCATCATAGCTGTGTAATTCGTATTCGAGCGCCATAGAATTTTTGTAGATAGCCACACTTGATACACACTTGGTAACTGCTGTAGCAAAAGCAAGCCCCATTTTACCTTGGGACTTTACGCTTTCTAGATATTCTTGTCGTACCTTTTCTGTATAATTCATTATCTCTTAGAACGGAAAGTAGGCAACTTGTGATTGCAGTTGGCTATTCTATCTGGTGGAATATTGTATTTTTCGATGAGTTGTATTGCAAAATCCCATTTGCCCACATTCTCGGGCTTGTGAGCATCTGAGTTGACCACGAACATAACGTCAGTCGAGAGCAAGTCCTCTATCACATCTTCGCCTGGGGTGGCATGTCTTGATGATAACTCCATGAGTGTACCATAATCAGCACATGCCTTGGCAACTTCTTTGACATCAATGTCCAATCTAAACCCTGGGTGGGTAAGAATATCGATTGGATTTTGTTTGATAGCATTGAGATATGCTCTGGTATTGCGCTCTATTTGGCTCTTGGAAGAAACTCCCAATGCGTGCGAAACGCCATTCCAACTCAGCTTGAAATAATTGGAAAATTTGCTTGGAAAAGATGTAAGATGAAAACCTGCAAGCACGATGTCTAGTTGGGAAATATCGGCAGGTTTTAGGTCAATCTCGCCATCAACACCTATGATATTGGACTCTATGCCAAACAAAATTTGGGTATGCTCGATTTGCTTTTGAACATTCTCTATATCTTGGCGAATCTTTGGAAATTTTCTTCTTGGCACTCCCACGAATGGATGATTGATTCCGTGGTCGGTGATTGCCATAAAATCTAGCCCTTTCTCTTGGGCAACAAGTGCATTGTCAAGAACACTGCCTGTTCCGTGAGAATAGGTGGTGTGTGTATGGAAGTCACTTGTAATTGTTATCTTTTGCATGCACCCTCATTTTACCCACAAAAAACTCTTGTTGTAGGTATATCATTATAATATATGTACTTCATATTCTAGTTCAATTCCATACAATTTGTCAACCCTATCTTTTATTATGTGCGATAGTTTTACAAAGTCTTTAGATTGGGCATACCCCAAATTGATGACAAAACCTGCGTGTTTTTCGGACACAATCGCCCCTCCGACTTGATAACCTTTTAGCCCTGCTCGCTCGATATAATAGCCTGCTGAGATGTCGCCAACTCGCTTGAATACACTGCCCAAAGATATGCCTGTGGGCTGAGATTTTTGCCGTTTTGCCTCGAAATATTTTTGTCTTGCTGCCACGTTCAGTGTGTCATCTGGTAGGAGTTGTAGTCTACCACCAAGCACGACACACTCGCCCATTCCCCAATCTCGATAGCGCCACGATATATCATCTTTGGCAAGACAACTCACCTTGCCATTGTGCCATATATCCACACTTTCGATGACGTCTTTGATTTCTCTGCCGAATGCTCCTGCGTTCATCACCACAGCTCCGCCAAAGCTTGCAGGAATACCCACCAGCTCTTCCATACCGCCAAGTCCGTTTTCTCTGCATGCCCATTGAATGCTAGACAACATTGTACCACAACTAGCAAAAATGCTTGTGCCATCGACTGACAAACTCGCTATCTTTTTGGTACATACGACAACTTTGTCGAATTTGGTGTCAGGGAACAGCACATTGGTAGCATTGCCAATCAACACATTCTCTATCCGCTCGGCATGCAAAAAGTTCAACACTTCCACCATGCTCTTGACAGAGTGCGGATAGATGACCACCCCAATTCTACCACCGCTCCTAAAAGCGGACATGGGGCGATGATTTTCTACAATAGTGCAATCAAGTCTTTTTAGTTTGTTCAAGTTGGTATCCATAAGATATCATATTCGACCACTCGCCAAAAATGCACCACTTCCCAACAAAAAATGCACTCCTTATAGAGTGCATTTTGTTGACACGTATTGAGTTTTCTTACTTTTTGAACTCGTCGTAGATTGCGTTGATAGCGTTCTCATAGTCGTTGGTTGCAACTGCTACGATGATATTAAGTTCACTACTTCCTTGGTCAATCATACGAATGTTGATGTTGGCTTTGGCAAGTGCTGTACAAAGTTTTGCTGCCGTGCCTGGGTTGTATGACATACCGTGACCTACGGTTGCTACAAGTGAAATGCCTTGTTTGATTTCGATATGGTCAGGGTTGACAGTCTTCTTGATGCGGTCGATGATGACATCTTCCTTGCCTGCAAGCTCATTGTCGGCAACTACGATTGAGAGTGTGTCGATACCGCTTGGCATATGTTCGAATGAGATGTTGTAGTACTCGAATACAGATAGTACACGTCTAGCAAAACCTAGTTCTGCATTCATCATTGATTTCTCGATGAATACGATGCTGTATCCTTTCTTGCCTGCAATACCTGTAATGATAGACTTGCTTGCACTCTCCTTTGGCACTTCGGATACAATCATTGTGCCCTTGTCGTTTGGTGCAAAAGTGTTGCGGATATTGATAGGAATATTGCTGATTCTTACTGGGAAAATTGACTCTGGGTGAAGCACATTTGCGCCCATATAAGACAACTCTCTTAGCTCTCTGTAAGACAAAACTTCGATTGGGTCAGGGTTCTTTACGATACGAGGGTCAGATGTCAAGAAACCGCTTACGTCTGTCCAATTCTCATAAATTGTAGCGCCAACTGCTCTTGCAACTACCGCACCGCTTACGTCCGAACCGCCACGGCTGAATGTGTGAACGTTGCCGTTTTCATCAGCTCCGAAAAATCCTGGAATAACTGCATATTCGATATTTTGGAGAGCGCTAGCAACTTTCTCGTTGGTCTTTTCGGACTCGAATTCTCCATTCTCGCTGAATACGAACACGTCCTTTGCATCAACGAATGTAAATCCAAGTTTTTTTGCAAATACTACAGCGCTGAGATATTCTCCACGTGAAGCACAAAATTCTGCACTGCGATATTTGTTCATTTCTTCTTCCGCTTTGTCGAGGTATGGCTCGATATCAAAGTCAAGACCTAGGTCCTCTACAATCTCTCTAAAACGAACACGAATTTTGTCAAAAGTAGCTTTGCACTCGCCATTGATTTCGATATCGTGATAGCAAGCATAAAGCAAATCGGTTACTTTGTGGTCTTGAGAATTTCTCTTACCCGGTGCAGATACAACTACATATCTGCGTTCTTTGTCGGACAAAACAATGCTTGCAGATTGAGATATTGCTCTGGCATCTGCCATTGATGTTCCGCCGAATTTTACAACTTTAAGTCCCATATTAACTCCTAATTATACTATTGTATTAGACAATTATTTGCTTTTGATACTATCCTATTGTATATTATGCATTTACTTTTTGGCAAGCAAATTAAAACACATTATAATTATTATTGGATTTTGCCTCCCAAAATAGTGTTTTTTGTGGAGTTTTCCATTTTTGTCTGCTCGCAATCTTACTTCGCTATATCTTTGATTGCTCCAAAATAACAAAAAAAATAGACTAGCCTCTTGCCAGTCTATTTTGTAGAAAAGTTTTATTTGATTTTCTTTGATTCCATATAGTAGCGCTTGTCTTCGGCATGTCCCATTGAGAAGGACTTGCGAGGCAACACTCCTCTACGTGCAACATATCCGAACAAACTATCCTTGGATATGGTTGGCATAAAGAGCGCTATGGCGTGGTTTTGCTCTGCTACTTTCAAGGTATATTCATCACCATGAACATAATCTATTCCCACATTGGGGTGGTCTTTGATATACTCATCGATTGCGTTCTGAATGTCAGCAATGGCATCGCTAGGTGACGTGCTGATATTGAGTACATATTCTTTGCCATCATATACCATTTTAGTTTGGTCACTGCCTTGCACAACACTTTGGAGATATTCTATCATATACTTGCCACCGCCAAACAACACTCTGTGGATAGGTTGGAATTCTAGCGCACTGTCTTGGAGCGAAACAAGCTCGCATAGTGCATATCTTGCAGGGTGATTTTGTCTTTCTTGTTCACTCAAATTTTCTTTGATATTTCTCCAACACTCTTTGGCTGTCGCAAGTGAGTGATTGCCGTCGCCTACCACGAACAAAAGCTCTCTGTCGCTTTGGTATTTGTCTATCAAAACTTGCTTGTCGAGTAGTGACATAATCTCCGCTAGCACGCTTTCGCTGTCTGGCACCTTGTAGCCTGTGAGTCTGCCGCCTTTCATGTTCAAGTCAAAGTCGTATAGCTTTGGCATTTGGTCACGCTGGCTGTATAGCTTGCCCAAAATATCCTTGTCCCTATCGTCCATAAGGAGCATAATATGTGGGATTTCGATACTGGCATTTTGTCTTACCGCAATACGAGCAGGAAGTCTTTCTACCACAGTTTTTTCGGTCGCTTTGATACGAGCATTGTTGCTTGGAGTATAGTCATAGTCTTCGAGGTCAACACTGAGCATAAGTCCTATGCGGTGCTTGCCGTCAGACTGAACTCTGTCCACCAAAACAAACCCCTCTATCTCTTCAAATACGCCTTGGGATAGGTACTCCTGCATAGTCGCATTGATAGTAGCTGTTCGCTCTTCTTTGTCGCTGTCTTCGAGGTATGCCTCTGGGAAAACCATTCTCAGACAGCTCTTGCTGCCGCCCACCAACTTGTCTAGCTCTTGCCAATACTCTCTCTGAGAAGTAAATTGGTCACATGCAACGACTGCCCATTTGGACAAGTCTATATCTTTGTTTGGCAACAATATTTTTGGTATTCTGATTGTCATAAAAATTTTCTCTCTCTTTTCTTTTCTCTTAGTGGTTGTGATGCAATTCCGTATGCAACTTTGATTTCTTCGAGCAATCTCTCAGGGGTCATATAACGCTTCATCTTACCGCCCTCAACGGTGCTGATGATACCTGTTTCTTCGCTGACTACAATAGAAAACACATCTGTTTCTTCTGTTACACCGATAGCCGCTCTGTGTCTTGTACCAAGCTCTTTGGCAATGTCAACTTCTTGTGACAGTGGCAAAAAGCAAGCAGCTGACAAAATCTTGTCGCCCTTGATGATGACTGCGCCATCATGGAGCGGTCCTTTGGTGCTAAAAATACTTTCGAGTAGTCCTGCCGAAACATCAGCTCCCAAAGTTGTACCTGTGTCCAACAAATGTGCTGGCACGGTAGATTTGGCAATGATGATAAGTGCGCCAATATCGTTCTTTGCCATATTTTGGCAAGCTTTGACTATCTCGCTGGCAGACTGTGTCAATGACTCTTCGGTCATATCAAAGTCATCTTTTGAACCCATAAATCCCTTGGATATTTTGTTGGCAAGCACCTTGAAATCCGATTGGTAAACTACCACGAAAATTACGATAAGTGCGATTGTCCAATAATCTAGTATGCACATTGTGAGATACAAAAAGCCGTTGCCCACCAAAGAATTGGCAATGCTTACGCCCACATAAACCAACATGTGCATAGCCCACAAAATAGCAAGTCTTATGCTGTTGCGTTTGTAGAAAAAGATCATCAAACACACTGATACAAACAAGAAAACTGCTATATCAATGAGTGACCACCAATTAAAATTCTTTACAAATTCTAACATACGCTACTCCTTCCACTAAAAACCTTTGAATACGTCATCTTTGCCGTTGTCAGTGTGGTCGCCCTCGTTCTTTGGGCTGTCAAAACCGAAAACGTCGATAGGTTCTTCGTGTTGTTTTTCTTGTGCTGATACAATTTTTTGCATATATTTTTCTCTGTCGTTGTTGACAAACTTTCTAAATTGGCTCATCACCACTACCATTGCCACCACGGACAAGATTTTCAGTCCCACAGACAAAATAGTGTTGGTCATATAGCTTTGGGCAAGCTGAGATGGCATTTGGTCACGCGCGGTGGACAAGCTGTCCAACAACTGTGTTTGCTCCAACACCATTGCGTTGTACACAAGCGAGATATATGAGTTGAGTGACGACTTGATTTTGTCTTCGCCTACACGCTTGTTGATATTGCCCCAAGTGTCGGCTGGCGTTTGGAGTACGTTTTCTTTGCCCTTCATCTCCACTCTGCTTGGCGCGCTCTTGTCTGTCCAATTCAAACTGAGAAGTGTGAGTGTTGGCACGCCTTTGTTCATCAAGAAAATGTTGTTGGAGAGCATGCCTGCGTGGAAATAGTTGTACAAGCCATCTTCGACAAGTCTACCACTGCCAACTCGTTTGTTAGTAGGAACATCTCCAAAACCTAGATTGTCAACCTTGTTCAATGTCGCAAAGAACTTGCCATAATCGGTGTCTTTGTCGATAGTGTAAGCATAGTTGAAATCACCGCCCACGATGTTGGCAAAATCGACAGCAAGCAAAATATTGTCCAATCTTGCCACGTCCATTTGGCTGACAAAATATGCCGAACCTGTCCAATTTACACTGCCGCCGTCTAGGAATGCAATGGTAACATCGAAAGGAAAATCTTGGTCTTTGATAAGCTCCGCCAAAGTGAGAAGTGCTGCCACGCTAGCTCCACTCTCGTATGAGCCGTCAGCCGCTGTGCCATAGTTTTTGTGAGAATAGAGATTGTCATATTGGGCAGACAAAATCATCTCGCCACGACTCTCTCCCACGGCTTTTTTGGTGAAAACTACGTTGTAGCCCTTGCCTGTTTCGGCATTGTTGTCAGTGTTGACATAGCTAGTATATTCGTTGATACCTTCCACGCCGTCGGCTTTGCTGTCCTGTGGAGTATATCCCCAACCAGCTAGGAGCTTGGCAAGATATACTGCCACGTCCTTGTCTTTGCCCATACCGAAAGTGCGGTCAGGAAAATCTGTCGCCAAAGTTTGCATATAGTTGTATGCCGTTTGCCCAACGTTCAATGTTTCATGTGCGTCTATGTCATAGCTCTTGCTTTGGCAGCCGCCCACGAACACGAGTAGTGCGAGCATACAAATTGTTGTCAAAATCAATATCTTTTTCTTCATAGCTCACCTACACAAATATCAGCACCAAAATGCTTGGGAACATAAATGCGCTGAACACGAATGGCATCATTTCTTTGCCGTGTTTTTTGTACAAAATCCAATACATACCCACCAAAATCAAAACTTTGGCAAGTGTGATAGCAATAGGTCTGCCAATGTTGGCTGACAACGGATAGGTCGCCCAAATAGCTTCGAGTACGGCTTTGACCACCGCCAAAACTATGCCCACAATCTCCAACATAATGGTATGCCAGTCGGTGTCAACCGCACTGCCAAAAACCTCCATTGTGCGAGAGAGTGACCTCAATGCTGTCTTTTCGATCAAGAAGTAAAGTCCTACAAATATTGCCGAACTGAAAAGTGGCAAAACTGCCCAAAACATCACTTTTTGGCTTGTTGGGGACAACATTGACAAAATCTGTTGCCCTTGTGATGTGTAAGGGAGCATATTGTAAAAAGCTTGCGATGTAATCCATACGGCAAACATTATGCTCACTATCAAGCATATTTTGACGATGATATTGACCGCTAGTTTGGCTTTGTCGTTCATTTTATCTCCTTTTTCCTATAAGTTCTGTCATGGCTAGCATAAGTGCTGAGCTGTCGGATATAAGTCCACTTTTGAATTGGTATTCGAGCATATTCAGCTCGTCCAAAGTCTTTTTTAGGTATGGAATATATCCTGGCGTATTTTGCTTTGCTTTGTTGGTAATGCTCTTGTTGACAGCGAGTGCTTTTGGACTAAATCCCAACATTTTGCAAAGCGTTTCATCTTCTGCATTGGAGTTGGCTAGCAAGAACCACTTGCGTATCGCTCCTGTGATAACGGACAAAATGACCAATGGCTTTTCGCCCTTTTTGAGCATATTGTCGAGTATGGCAAGCGCCTTGGCATTGTCGTTGCGTTGTAGTGCATTGGTGAGGTCGAACACCTTGGCTTCCATATCGATTGGGGTCATTTCCTCTACATTTTGGGCAGTTATCTTCTTGTCGCTCATACAATACATCATCAACTTGTCAAGCTCACTCGTGATTTTGCCCATATCATTGCCACAAAACTCTATCAACATAACAGTAGCTTTTGGCTCTATGGTATAGCCGTGGTTGGTGGCAACTTTTTGCACATATTCTTTGAGTTCTGCCGTTTCGGCTTTTTCGCAATCTACCTTGATAGCAAAATCTTTGATACAATCAAAAGTCTTGCCACAATTTTCAAAAATCAAAATTGTTTGTTCGTTGGGATCGCTAGCGTAAGCAATCATTTTGTTCTTTTGTTTGTCTGTCAAGATCTTGTTGAAGTCCCTCACACACACAATCTTCTTTCCACCGAACATACTGATAGTGTTGGCATCTGCCAAAATATCCTCAATTTCTGCGTTAGCATCAAGATATATTATGCCCATTTCTCTCTCCTCATCACTGAGGGTGGCTTTTAGAGTATCAAGCACATAACTTCTAAGCACGCTGTCAGCACCATTCACCAAATAAATAGTACCCACTCCATATCGTGTTTTTTCGACTATCTCAAAAGCTCTCATTTATACTCTACGCTCCAAGCATAATTTTTTATTATTTTATCATCTTTTATTCTAAATGTAAATTGGGAAGGTACATAATTTTGCTTTTGGAGGGAATATCTTACAGAATCTATACATATTTGCCCATTTTTTGCTTCAAAATCTGTCGGTGGAGCAAGCACAATATCGCTGTCGCTGTCCAATCCCTTCAAACCTGTTGTTTCGATTTTCAACTTGCCAAGTGTTATTGTTGCAGTCTTTGGTGTAGACAAATCTATCAACATATCGCCTATCCAGTCGGATTCGGCATAATTAAGTTGGCTGTCTTGCAAGACTCCTACTCGGCTGTGGATTGTGTCACAATTTAGCTTGGCGGCACACTGTTCTAGATAAGCAAAGTCGGCTTGTCGGTAGCGGCTGTCATCAGCAATGACTATGCGGTCGATATGGTTGATGCGATATTTGTCCATCAGCTCCATACACTTGGTCATAGCTTGGTTGTCCAACTTGTTCTGCACAAGCAAAATTTCTTCTTGTTGGGTATGTATGAGCATATAGTTGTGATAACTAGTTGTCGAGAAGCTCTCCAACGCCGTGTCATAACCCAACACATTGGTCAAAGAAAATACACTGCTTGCCAGCACAACCACACTTACCACTATTGCGGTGATGTTGCGGAACTTTTTCTCCCACAAACAATAGTCGCTCACCACGAACAAAAATGCAAGATATGGCAACACCACATACCAATCGGTAGGCAAACATATCCTCATCACAGAAAGCGGAACGGACATTTCCACCAGTTTGATGACTAGTCCAAAGACATAGCAAATTGCCCTGAGTACCCAACCGATTGGAGATATAACTCCGCCAAGCAATACCCCCAGCAAATAGATTGGGAAAAGTAGTGATATGACAGGCAAAATCATCAAATTGACCAAAACGCATACGAGTGAAACCTCGCCGAACATCATCAACATAATCGGCAAAATGCCTGCGTTGGCAGATATGCAAATCGCCATAGGTGAAGCTATGAAATTAGGTATTTTACGGAAAGCTCTGAGCAAAGGCTTGTTCAGCAAGATGATACCAAGCACTGCTCCATAACTCATCAAAAATCCCAAGTCGAGTAGCCAAAGCGGTTGGGCAACGAGCAAAATTATTGCACTGAAAGCAAGTGTAGACAAGCTGTCGTTACGCAAGCCTGTCATCTTGGACAAAGTAAGCACAGCTATCATAATGGTGGCTCTGATTGTCGATGGCGACCACCCACTCAGATAACAGAAAAAGAGCAAAAACCCAATACATATCGCACTTTTGTATGGATCTTTGATTTTCATCAATTTCAAAAGTCCCAGCATTGCAGCAGCCACAATGCCTACATGCAAGCCTGATACGGCGAACAAATGAGCCGTGCCAGTGACCGAAAATGCCGTTTTGACTGAGCTGTCCATACCCTGCGAATCGCCAAAAGTCAATGCATACAAAAATTCTGCAATGTGTGGCTGAGTCCATTGGCACAAAGTGTTCTTGATATAGATTTTGGCATTGCCTGAAAAGTCCAAACTGCCCTCAGATATGATGATAGGATTGTCCACTTCTTCATCGACTACCATATATGCTAGCCACCTGACGCCATGGGTGAACTTGGATACCGAATATCTCTCAGCCGTGACCAGTCGCATTTTGTCCACATCGGCGAGCGTTGTCAACCTCTCGCCAACATGCCACTTAGAGCCTTGCGGAATGTCCAATCTCAACTCGACTTTGCCTTTGCAATCTTGATTGTTCATTGTCACATTGTCCAAGATGACATAGTTTTTGCCCTCCAATACCAATTGCCCATTTTGGGTAAAATGGTTGTCACTGCTCAGCGTTCCGCTTATGGTAGCTTGAGTTGGAGCGGAAAGTGATTTGAATGCCGATATCTGAATGACACTTGCTCCCATGCCAATGCCCAAAGATATACAGCAAAGCACTAAGAGCAATTTTGACTTGACACGAGGTATACAAAAAGCCGACACAACGAAAATAATAGCTATGACAGCACATACTATCATAACTATTTTGCTTGCGAAACATCCTAACAATATCCCCAGTATCAACATTGATGCCAAGGCAGGTAGAACTCTTATATTAAATGGCTTTTTGGCTGTCATTTATGTTGCTATTTGGAAAACCTCTTGTTGTATTCTTCGATTGATTGTTCGATAACCTTATAGCTATCTTCTCTTCCGTAAATCTCTAGCACGGTCATTGTCTTGCCTTCGAGCTGTTTGTAAACGCCAAAGAAGTGCTTGATTTCGCTCAAAATGTGTGGAGGAAGCTCAGATACATCATTGTAAGCATTCCAAGTTGGTTCTTTGAATGGCACTGCTATAACCTTTATATCCACCTGTCCTTCATCTATCATTGTGATATGTCCGATTGGATAACACCTAACTAGTGATAGCGGAGCAATTTGTTCCGAGCACAAAACGAGTACGTCCAATGGGTCGCCATCATCGGCATATGTACGTGGAATAAATCCATAATTGGCTGGATAGTGAGTGGAAGTATACAAAATTCTGTCGAGTATGAGCATACCTGTTTCTTTGTCTACTTCGTATTTGTTTTTACTGCTTTTTGCGATTTCGATACACGCAACAAAATCTTTTGGAGCAATTCTGTCTGCTCTGATGTCATGCCAAATGTTCATATTTTCCTCCCTATATTTCGATTATACAACAAGATTATAACAATTACCATACCTTTTTGACATTTTCATCACTTTTTCTCGATTTTTGTCTATGTTTTGCCCTAGATTTGCCCTTATCTCGCCATGTTGTCGCTTTTGTCAGCTCCACATCGAACTTAGCTCGCCCACTTTCTCCATATCCAAATGCTATTTGCCCTACAGCCACGCCTTGTTTTTGATTTGGTTTGACTACAACTATTCACCGCTTTCAAAATTTTTGAAATTTTCCACAAAAATAATTGATTTTACTTTCTTTATATGCTATTATAACTTATGCAAACAAGCCGAAGTGGTGGAATTGGCAGACGCGCCGGACTCAAAATCCGGTGATGGCGACATCATGCGGGTTCAAGTCCCGCCTTCGGCACCAAACAAGAATAAAACGAACCTTGATGAAAATTCGAAGTTCGTTTTGTTTTTTACAAGAGATTATTTCGGACTAAAAATCAAACAATAAATGCATTACAACTTTTAACCGAGTGTTTCAAACACTCGGTTTTTCTATACCGGGTGAATTATACTATCAAGTGCAACACCCAATAAAAAA
>CAMFVQ010000018.1 GCA_945992255.1 uncultured Clostridia bacterium | reverse complement strand
TTATCTAAAGTGTTGCACTTCGCTTGACAATTTACTTGCCAAAAATATAAGGAAATGCCCAAAGTCAATATGAAATATAGGGCATAGGTGAAGTTTTGGAGAGAGTTATCCCCCCCCCTTGTTGGGAGGGCAAAAGGGCTGTAAAACAATGTGGATATAGACAAAAAACTATATAAAAGTCGGCAAGTTGATTGACCCAATCAAACCAAAGTTGTATAATAGATTGGCAAATAAGGAAGGTAAAAAATGTCTGAATGTAATCACGATTGTTCAAATTGTAAAGAAAAATGCGACAATTCTAGCTTGCTAGCACCAGCAAATAGCTGTTCTAAGGTAGGCAAAGTCATCGCAGTAGTCAGCGGTAAGGGCGGTGTAGGAAAGTCAAGTATCACTTCACTACTTGCTACCAAAGTCAATGCAATGGGCTTCAAGACAGCAATCCTTGATGCTGACATCACAGGTCCATCTATTCCGACTGCTTTTGGTATCAAAGAGCAAGCTTATGGAATGGACGGCAATATCATTCCGTTGGAGTCTTCTAAGGGTATCAAGATTATGTCACTTAATTGTTTGCTTGACGACCCAACACAACCAGTTGTGTGGCGAGGTGCTATGATCTCCAACACAGTCAAGCAATTCTGGACAGATGTAGCTTGGGGTGATGTGGACTATATGTTCGTAGATATGCCACCAGGAACAGGCGATGTACCATTGACAGTGTTCCAATCTTTGCCAATCGATGGCATAGTGATTGCCACCACTCCACAAGAATTGGTGGGAATTATTGTGGCAAAGGCAGTCAAAATGGCTCATCTTATGAACGTGCCAATTCTTGCACTTGTCGAGAATATGTCATATTATGAATGTCCAAAATGTGGCGAAAAATTGTATGTTTTTGGCAAGTCTGACCTTGATAAAGCATGCAAAGAATATGATATTCCACTTCATGGCAGTGTGCCAATAGATACAATGCTTGCAAAGGCTATGGATGCAGGCACAATCGAGGATTATCTCAACAATTATCTCGATGATATAGTCAAAGAAATAGTAAAATAATCAAAGTAGGGAGTTTGCCTATGGTGGGCAAATTGGGGTTAGAATGGAGCAAACAGGAGAAACACTAAGACAAAATAAAATGGGAGTTATGCCGATTGGTAAATTGTTGTTTACCATGGCTTTGCCTATCATAATTTCGATGTTGGTGCAAGCTTTGTACAATATTGTAGATAGTATGTTCGTTGCCAAAATCAGTGAAAATGCTTTGGCAGCCGTGTCGCTTGCTTTCCCAATTCAAAATATTATCATTGCCGTTGCAGTAGGCACTGGAGTAGGTGTCAATGCTTTGTTGTCCAAATTCTTGGGCATGAGAGAGTTCGAGAAAGCCAACAAATTGGCTTCCAACAGTTTGGTGCTTGCACTTGTCAACTTTATTTTTATTGCGCTTGTGGGCGGTTTTGGTGCAAAATTCTATTTTGAGATCCAGAAAGATGTCATTCCTGAGGTAATGCAACTGGGAACAGAGTATACCCAAATCGTATGCGTGTTCTCGCTTGGTGTATTTTTCCAAATCACCTATGAGAGATTGTTGCAAGCGACAGGTAAGACTGTGGATTGTATGATTATGCAGCTAGTGGGAGCTATCGTCAACATTATCCTTGATCCAATTATGATTTTTGGACTTATCGGGTTCCCTGCAATGGGAGTAAAGGGTGCTGCGATTGCTACCGTTATAGGACAAACTGTGGCAATGATTGTTGGTTTTTGCTTGAATACTTTCCGCAACAAAGAAATCAAAGTGCGTTTCAAAGATATGGTGCCTGACTTTAAGTTGCTCAAAGAAGTGTACAAGGTTGCAACTCCTTCAATGCTTATGTCTTCAGTTATGTCTGTGACAATCTTTGGATTCAATCAAATTTTGCTTGCTTTCAACACCGAAACAAGCACTTTGGGTATCACTGCGGCAGCTTTTCTTGGTGTGTACTTCAAGCTCCAAAGCTTTGTATTTATGCCTGCTTTTGGACTAAACAGCGGTATGATTCCTATCGTGGCATACAATTATGGTGCAAAATCAAAGGAAAGAATTGACCAAACTGTCAAGCTGGCTATCATCGCTTCATCTTGCATTATGTTGGTAGGATTTATCATTGCGCAAGCCATTCCAAAACAATTGTTGTCCATATTCGATGCCTCAGAAGATATGTATGCGATAGGTATCGTGGGGCTGAGAATTATATCTTCATCGTTCTTGCTAGCAGGCTTCAATATCGTTATGAGTGGATATTTCCAAGCACTTGGCAATGGTATGTACAGCTTCCTTATGTCTGCACTCCGCCAAATCGTTATCGCTCTTCCTATGGCATGGGCTTTGTCTAAGACAGGCAAAATCGAGAATATTTGGTGGTCACTCACCATTGCAGAAGCGTTTACATTATTCATAAGTATATTCTTGCTTATCAGAATGAATAAGAAAGTCAAACGAGAATGTAATGAAAAAACATTGATGTGACTGAGAATGTTGGCTCGACAGAGAGTGTGGCATAGAATTATCCAAAAATCTAAGACTTGCTTCGGCAGGTCTTTTTTGTTGCCTTTTTTGGTAGAAAGATTTTCTAAAAGAGTTAAAAAGTCGATACATGTATGCAAAATGATAAAAAAAGATGAGCTTATTGCTCATCGTTGTTTGTTGGGGTATGGAGTGCTTGTTGGCGTTCGACAAGATACTTTTTCCAACTTTTGACAACCGCCTTGGTCACCATATAGTTGGCAAACAGCATAATCGCACAAGTGCCAAGGGCAAGTAGACTCATCACTATGCCACCAAATATTGTTTTGCCGCCCGTAAAGGAGAAGCTTTTGACCAAATAAACAAGTCCTGCCACGCCGATGAAAACACCAACGAACAGCACACATACAAAGCCTACAATGGCAATGAGGGTCATCAGCCCCATAAAAATGTCATTGAACACGACAGCGGATTTGTTTTGTTTCTTTTCCATAATTTTATTCTAGCACAACTTGATTTTTATATCAACAAATCAGTCATATTATTTGGAATAAAGAGAGCAGTAAGCATTGACGCTTATGCCTTCTTCTCGACCTACAAAACCGAGCTTCTCGGTGGTAGTTGCGGTGATACTAACCTTGGTGGAGTCTATGCCAAGCACCTCGGCTATTTTGTCTTGCATTGGAGTGATGAATGGGGCAAGTTTTGGTTGTTGTGCCATAATGCAAGCGGATATGTTGCCGATGCGGTAGCCTTGACTTCCAATCAGGTCGTTGACTTTTTGGAGCAACACGAGGCTGGATATGCCTTTGTATTGGTCATCACTATCTGGGAAGAGCTTGCCAATGTCGCCATTGTGGGAGGCGCTGAGTAAAGCGTCCATTATGGCGTGGGTGAGAACATCAGCATCACTATGTCCTAGCAAGCCTTTGGAGTGGGCAATATCAATGCCACCAAGGATAAGCGGGCGACCTTCGACAAGTTGGTGTGTGTCCCAACCGCAACCTACACTAAAATTCTCTGGTACAAAACGAGATAGATCGCTGGCGTAAGTGATTTTGATATTTTCGCTGTCGCCCTCGACAAGAAAAATTTTGCCAATGTATTGTTCGTATAAAGAAGCATCATCTGAGAAAGTCTTTGCCTCAGTCATTGCCATAGCATATGCTTCTTTCAGCTCTTTTGCGTTGAATACTTGAGGAGTTTGAACTGCCCAATATTTGCTTCTGTCAACTGAATGGCTGAGTCCATCTTCTACCACACGCATGCTGTCAGTCATATGAAGAGCAGCTATTGCATTGCCGAATTTGAGAGCTGTGGCAATAGTTTTGTCGATGAGTGATTGTTTGACAAATGGTCTTGCACCGTCGTGCACTATGACAAGGTCGCAGTCATCATTTACTTGGGATAGGGCATTGTTGACCGACAATGTGCGATTGTCACCGCCTTTGCAAAGAACTACGTTGGCAGAAAAGTTGGCAAGAGCAGGCTCTATCCATTCTCTGTCGCTGTCGCTGCAAGCAATGATAATTTTGGCAATGTCTTTTCTGCAAAAACACGAAACTGTCTTGCAAAGTAGTGGCATGCCTCCAATGTTGTATTTTAGTTTGCTATATCCAAGTCCGGCACGAGTGGAAACTCCACCGCATGGAAGAATTACTTCAATTTTCATCTACAATTACCTCATACATACTTGTTGTGTCTTGTTTTTTTACATTTTCTTCTAGGCTTAGGACCTTGAAAGAGAATGTTTTGTCGCCAAAAAATAGTGTAACTTTGTCACCTAGTTTTAGCTGTGTGCCAGCTTTGGCAGGACGGTCGTTGATTTGGACGCGTCCGTTGTCACAAGCTTCGTTGGCAACAGTACGGCGTTTGATGATGCGTGATACTTTCAAAAATTTGTCTAATCTCATATACTACCTATATTATATTTATAGTATAACATAATAAATAATAATATCAATATCATTATGAAAATAGTAGAAAAATTTTTGCAAAGTGAGTGGAGTGGGGTGACTTGATTAAAAAATAAATTGCCAAAGTTAAGTTAAAGTTAAGTTTGCACCAACTTTTTTTGGATTAGTTAAAACAACAAGATTGTATAAAATTTACATAAACTTTACATTTATTGTAAAATAATTTACAAAAATTTT
>CAMFVQ010000017.1 GCA_945992255.1 uncultured Clostridia bacterium | reverse complement strand
GTTGCACTTGATAGTATAATTCACCGTTTATATAAAGAATATATTGACTATTTTAATATTTTGCGGTACAATATAATGGTTAAAAATATTAAAGAGGGGACATATATGTCAAAGAGAAATTGGATTTATGGAAGAAATGTCGTATTGACAGGTTGCTCAACAGGTATGGGCAAAGAAGTTTTGCTCCTTTTGGTAAAGAAGTATGGTTGTAATGTTATGGGCGTAGCTCGTAATAAAGCAAAACTTGACGAGCTTAAAGCAGAGCTTGGTGACAAGTTCAGCTACAGAAGATTTAATATATCTTCAGAGCAAGAATGGCTTGATTTTGCCAAAGAGCTTGATGAGATTGGTTTCAAGACTGATATTCTTATCAACAATGCAGGTATGATTCAACCATTTGGTCAATTCGATGATATGACAAGCGAGCAAATTGACAAGATTATGAAGACCAACTTGCTCAGCGTAGTTTATGGTTGTAAGGCAATGGTTCCTGCTATCAAGAGAAGCCAATTCGGCGGTATTGTCAACGTTGCCAGTGCATCTGCAATTTTGCCATTTGGTGGCGAGAGCATTTATTCTACTACCAAGGGTGGCGTATGGGGCTTCACAGAGAGCTTGGCACAAGAGCTTCGTGGCTTTGGTGTGAGCGTATCATGCGTTATGCCGGGACCAGTTAAGACTGACCTTTACAAAGCAAGAGAGGGCGAAGAGGGTGGTAACAAGGCTGACTCATTCGTAGAGAATATCGGTATCACAGCTGCTACTGCAGGTAAGAGAATTGTTAAAGCTATGCGTAAGCGCAAACAACGTGTTATCACCGATGGCGTAGCAAGAATGATGTCTTTTGGTATGAAACTTTGTCCAGTACTCACCACCAGAATCACCGCAAGCCTTATGAAATCGGTTTGTGGCAAGGTTAAATCTTTCGAGCCTATCTACAAAGAGCAAATCGACAATGCTGAGATGCTCAAACAAAGAATGAAAGACAGAAAGAAGAATACATACAACTCACTTGAAGAAGTTCCTGCAGAAGGACCATTCAAGGAAGATATGGGCAGATAATTAAAATAAAAATAAAAAATAAACAATAAATTTGTTTGACTTATTCCATACTGTGTGCTAAAATAAACTAGCACTCAGTATGGAGTGTAATTTTTTTGATTGGAGGCAAGAAAATGAGAACAAGAATCACATTGGCTTGTACAGAATGTAAACAACGTAATTATGATACTTACAAAAACAAGAAGAACACTCCTGATAGATTGGAAGTAAATAAGTATTGTAAGTTCTGTAATAAAACAACTCTTCACAAGGAAACCAAGTAATTTTAGGAGGCAACAATGGCTAAGGTTAAGAACAATCTTTCCGAACAAGCTGTAGGCACAGATGCTTTGGGCGACGCTCAACTCAGCCAAGCACCAGCTCCTGCACCTAAGCAAAAGAAAGATAAGAAGAACTCAGCAAACAAGAAACCAAACTTCTTCCAAAGAATTGGTAGAACTTTCAAAGAAATGTTTTCTGAAGTTAAGAAAGTAACTTGGTTGAAACCAAAAGAGACACTAGCAAGATGGGGCGTGGTATTGTTGGTAGTACTTGTATTTTTGCTCGTAATCATGGGCTTTGATGCACTTTGCAACTACCTATTGTCACTACTTATTCCTGCTATGGGAAAATAGGTGAAGTATGTTAGATATGAATGAACCTCAATGGTATGTTATCCAAACTCAATTCGGATATGAGAGCATTGCTAAGACCAATTTGCTCCAAATGATTGAGATCAATGGACTTCAAGATTTGATTTTTGAAGTAATCATGCCAGAAGAGGAAGAAATCGTTGAAAGAAACGGAAAACGTAAGCTAGTTAAGAGAAAGAAATTCCCTAACTATCTTTTCGTCAAGATGATTTATACCAAGCACGTTTGGTATATGATCAAGCAAACAAGAGGTGTCAAAGACTTTTGTGCTGATGCCAATGGTAGACCTGTACCAATGCAACCAGAAGAAGTCAAGAGAATTCAACTCGAAAAGGTTACAGTTGAAGAACTCGACATCAAAGTTGGCGACAGCGTAAATATTATCGCTGGACCACTTCAAGGATTTATCGGCGAAGTTAAAGAAATCAAAGCTGACCAAGAAAAGATTAAAGTATCTGTATCTATGTTCGGCAGAGAAACTTCAATCGAGCTTGAATTTAATCAAGTGGAAAAAATATAATTTTGTAAACAATCACCCACAGAATGGGTATGGGAGAGAAGTAAAAATCTACAATTACTTTTCGTTAGTACCACGATTGCGAGGAGGCAATATATGGCAAAGAAGATTAAAGCAGTTGTAAAATTGCAACTTCCTGCTGGTAAAGCTACCCCTGGACCACCAGTCGGTTCTACACTTGGACCACACGGTATCAACATTCCAGGATTTACCAAGGAATTCAATGAGAAGACAAGAGGACAAGAAGGTTTGGTTCTTCCAGTAGTTATGACTATCTATGAAGACAAGTCTTTCACATTTATCCTCAAAACACCACCAGCTCCAGTACTTATCAAGAAAGCTTGCAAGATCGAGAGCGGTAGTGCAAAACCAAACAAAGACAAAGTTGCTAAGTTGACAAAAGCTCAACTTAAAGAAATTGCAGAAATGAAGATGCCTGACCTAAATGCAGGTAGCATCGAAGCTGCTATGAAAATGGTCGCTGGTACAGCTCGTAGTATGGGCGTAACAGTAGAGGAGTAAGGAGGTAAAATATGGCAGGTAAAAGATATATTGAGGCTTCTAAACTCATCGACCAAAGCAAACAATACGACGTGGCAGAAGCACTTTCTTTGGTAGTAAATACAGCAACAGCAAAATTCGATGAATCTATCGAAATGCACGTAAAACTCGGCGTTGACTCTAGACACGCTGACCAACAAGTTAGAGGCGTTGTAGTCCTCCCTAACGGAACTGGTAAGTCAGTTAGAGTTTTGGTAATCGCTAAGGGCGCTAAGGCTGATGAAGCTTTGGCTGCAGGTGCTGATTATGTTGGCGGTGAAGAACTTATCAACAAAATCAAGAACGAGAACTGGTTCGATTTCGACGTGTGCGTAACAACTCCTGATATGATGGGTCTTGTTGGTAGAATCGGTAAGGTACTTGGTCCAAAGGGACTTATGCCAAACCCAAAATCTGGTACAGTTACAATGGACGTTACCAAGGCTATCAACGAAATCAAAGCTGGTAAAGTTGAGTACAGACTTGACAAAACCAACATCATTCACGTTGCTTTCGGCAAAAAGTCTTTCGGCGCAGACAAGCTTGTTGAGAACTTCAACACATTGTATGATGCAATTTTGAAAGCTAAGCCAGCAGCAGCTAAGGGACAATACATCAAGAGCATTTCTGTATCAAGCACAATGGGTCCTGGTGTAAGAGTTTCAGTTAAATAATTTTTGATAGTATATTCGTTTGACAATTCAAACAAAATGTAATATCATATAACTACAACAAAACATATTCTGACCAAAGACAGCAAGTGGTATATCCTTAATATCTTGCCGAGGTGGAATGAAAGATAGTATTTCATTATCCTCTTGTCTTTGGCGAGAGGATATTTATTTTTAGAGGAGGTAACAAATGTCAGCAGCAAGAGATCTAAAAGCTAAACAAATCGAAGACATCAAGGCAAAAATCCAAAACTGTACATCTATGGTACTTGTAGACTATAAGGGCGTTACAGTTGCAGAAGATACAGCTTTGAGAGCAAAATTCCGTGCTGAGAACATAGAGTACAAAGTACTTAAGAACAGACTTGTTCAAAAGGCTTTTGCAGAACTCGGTATCGATGGATTTGATGCTCATCTCGAAGGTCCAACTGCATTCGCTTTCGGAAATGGCGATGCACTTGCTCCAGCTAAAATTATTAAGGAAGCTTGCAAGAGTTGTAAAGCTCTTGAAGTTAAATGTAGTCTGATGGATGGTGTTTTCGTTGACAGCACAGTAGTAGATAAACTCGCATCAATCCCATCAAAAGAAGTTTTGCTTGCACAACTTCTTGGTATGCTCCAAAGCCCAATGTCTGGCTTGGCAAGAGCTTTGCAACAAGTTGCAGAGAAAAATGCTTAATTTATAGAAGCAACAAAAACAAAAATTATTTATTCGGAGGATAGAAAAATGGCAGATATTGCTAAAATGGTAGAAGAAATTAAAGGTATGACAGTATTGGAGCTTAACGATTTGGTTAAAGCTATCGAAGAAGAGTTCGGAGTAAGCGCAGCAGCTATGGCAGTTGCAGCTCCAGCAGCAGGCGGCGCAGCAGCTGCAGTAGCTGAAGAAAAGACAGAATTCGACGTAGTTCTTAAAGCAGCTGGTGCTAACAAAATCGCTGTTATCAAAGTTGTTAGAGAAATCACTGGTCTTGGACTTAAAGAAGCTAAAGACATGGTTGATGGCGCTCCTAAGACAGTTAAAGAAGCTATCGCTAAAGATGCAGCTGACGAAATCGCTAAGAAACTTCAAGATGCTGGTGCAGAAGTTGAAGTTAAGTAATTTTAGCTTACAATCAAAGGACACACTTTCGAGTGTGTCTTTTTTTGCGTTATTGTAGCCGAAAACTTCTATGAGTGCGGTGTATATTGACTTTGGATATAAAAAATGCTACAATTAGTGTTAGGTGAAGTATGAATTTTTTATCTAGACTAAACAGATCAATACAATTGCCGACAGGCGACGGATCATTCGATAGTGACACAATAGATTTGTGCACAATCGAAAGCCCTTATCCGCCATCGGACAAGGTGGGCAAGGCACTCCACAACTTTGATATATCATCACTCAATCATTTTCCCAACAAGAACATCAACGACCTAAAATATTTGATAGCCCATCGTTTTGGACTTGTCGAGAAGAATGTTTTTGTTTATCATGGATGCGATGACTTGTTGTCGTTGTGTTTCAAGGCATTTTTTGATAGTGATGATGTTGTAGCTTTTGCCGACATCACTAGCGAGTTTTATCCAAGGTGTTGCA
Organism: uncultured Clostridia bacterium; assembly: GCA_945992255.1. Classification (GTDB taxonomy): domain Bacteria; phylum Bacillota; class Clostridia; order Christensenellales; family UBA3700; genus HGM11368. The sequence continues at coordinate 8,192 of CAMFVQ010000017.1, read as the reverse complement.
AGCTCAACAATGTCAGCTACAAGACAATTGCGGTCAATCAAGAGATGAAAATTTTGCTCGAAGACTATGTTGGACTTGATTGTAGGGGCATACTTATTTGCAACCCAAATGAGCCGACAGGCAGAGCATTGAATAAGTTAGAACTTGTCGATTTGGTGCAAAAATGCCCAGATCAGCTCATTATTGTCGATGAGAGATATGCCGAGTTTTCCAATTGCTCAGTTGCAAGTTTTGTGGCAGAATATGACAATTTGCTTGTTTTGAGGTCGCTTGACAATGCTTACAGCATGGCAGGGGTACGCTTTGGCTATGTGCTTGGCAACAAGGCACTCATTGATGGAATCAAAAACCTAAGACACAATATTCGTGATTGTTCGATTGATTCTATCACCCAAACGCTTGCCTATGCTAGCTTGGAGGACAGTAAATATTTGGCGCTTACGGTGGACAAAATCATCACCACAAGGGAGAATTTTGCCGATGCTTTGCGAGAAATTGGCTTTGATGTGTTGCCTTCCAATGCCAACTTTGTATTCTGCAAAACCGACAAAATGCTTGCCAGCGAGATTGACTTTCAGCTGAGAGAAATGCATATTGCAGTTAAGCAGTTCAAGATCAAGAAAATTGCCGATTATTTGCGTATCACGATTGGCACGCCAGAACAAATGACCAAGCTCATCAAGGCATTGAAAGTCATTCTAAAATGACAAAATAGCTCAAAATAATCCAAGAAATACAAGAATATCACTTGTGATAGGTGGTATTCTTTTTTTATGAAAAAGATAGACAGCACAAGCCGAGTTATTGTTTTCAATGGTGAGGGCAGTATTGACAATATGATAAAGTTGTGTTTGAGCGAGCTAGGTTGCGGTAAAGTTTTGTTGCTGTACGACGAGGATAGCCACGCACTTGCAGTTGATATTGCCAAAATTTTGGGAAATGTGGGTATGCTTGTTCGAGGAGTGGCGGTAAACGAGTTGGACAAGGTCACAAGTCAAACAAAAATGCAAGAAAACAGAATGATTGTTGCGATTGGTGGCGAAAGTGTAGCAGACCAAGCAAGAAAGTTGGCTTTTGGGTGCGATATTCCGTATATTTTGATTGTCGATTCTTTGCCTAGCATTGGTATGATGAAGTCAAAATCATTCAACGGCGGACGGCTCGAAAGCAGTAGTTGCCCCCATGCCATAGTTTGCGATCCGAGGGTGCAGAGAACTGGCGGAGCAAGCATTGCCAGCTGTATAGGCGAGCTTTGTGCCACACTTGTTGATTGTTTAGAATTCCAATTTTGGTCGTATGCAAACGAGTGCGAGTTAGATAGCAAGCAAATAGACTTTTTGTTCGACAAAATTAAAGGTGTGATTGACATTTTGCCATGTACAGATGACAAGGCAAGGGTGCTTACCGCAAGCATATTGGAAGTGGGGGAATATCTCAGCGAGGTAGATTGTCCAGCCACGCCGACAAGCATTTTTGGGGAAATTTCCAGTCATATTGGGAACTTAGGCAGCCTACAAGGCGGTATAAGGGAGATGATTGGAGCGATGACAATATCTAAGATGTATGCCCAAATGCTAAAACTTGACAATATCCCAAGCCCTCACCTTGATATAAACAGGCTTGCGATTGGACTTGCCAAAAGTGTAGGAGTATCCCAAGCCGAAGTTTTGAACCAAGTTGACTTGTCGGACAATGATTTTTACAAACAAGTTTTACTCGAATATCACAGCGAGCTTTACGACCGCTCAATCCAAGTGGCGACAACAGTCAGGCGAGCTTGCAAAGAATTTAGGCGAGCTATGATTGTTGCGGGGGTAGAACTTGGCAAGTTGATAGACAGCGACAAAGCAATTCAAATAGCTAAATATACAGCTATTTTGAGTCCAAATTGCAGTATCCTGTCACTCTTATATAGGTAGCCATATATTTACATTTTCATATTTTCTCTTTGTGTCACGGTGAAAGCCGTGATATTTTTTTGTATTTGTATATTTTCTATATTTTGGTCAACACTCAATGCAAGGAGGCGGCAATGAAGAAGTTTTTGATATTGACAATGGTGGTGGGAGTGTTGGCAAGTGTGGCTTGCATGTATTCGATAGGCGAAATTTTCCCTAGCGGAATGAGCGATGCAGAATTGTACATAGCCAACAAACAGGACGGAAAAAATATTTCTATGACAATATGCGGTATAAATCCGCCAAGTCTTGGCAAAGCTCTAAAAGCCGAACAAAACGTACTAGGTTTTGGTGCGACATACCCAATGGGTGCGACCACAGAACAAGCAATATTAGCCAAGTGCAGGGCAAAGGTAGTCCAAGTGGAAGTTGTGGGCGACATCATAATCTATTATGCTTACTCATCAAAGTTGGGGCAAGGCGTGAACATTGACGGGAAAAGGGTCAATCTTCAAATCGCAACCGACAAAAACAAAATAAAAATTGGCTCTCCACTCATTATGGGAAGCTACTAGGAGGATATATGAAAAACACAAACAAATCAAGCAGTCCAAATAAAGTAGCAATGTTTTTCAAGAAGAATATTTACTTTATTTTGATGATTGTGTGCATTATTGCGATCGGCACAATGATAACAGTTGCGGCGGTCAAGAATGCAAATCAAGGCGATGACCACACTGTGGTAGAAAAACCAATGCCAGAGCCAGACAAACCTGATGAAAAACCAGGCAACACCGAAAAACCAGAGCCAAAACCTGACAAGCCTAGCCAAGTTGTACAAGAATTTATCTTGACTATGCCTATCGAAAATTGTAGCACAGGACTTGGATTTAGCAAAACTCAATTGGTATTCTTACCAACCAGCAAACATTGGGCAACACACGAAGGAGTGGACTTCAATGCAGCCGTTGGAACTAAAGTGGTGAGTGTGTTTGGCGGAGTGGTCAAAGAAGTCACAACAGACCAACTTTATGCTACCAGTGTTGTTGTCGAACACAGTGGCGGTTATACCAGCACATACAGGTTGTTGGACAACGTAACACTCAAAGTAGGCGACAAGCTCTCTAAGGGCGATGTTATCGGAGTTGTTAGCGGTAGTGGCGCTTACGAATGTGCAAGCGAAAGTCATATCCACTACGAACTAGCCAAGAATGGCGAACTTGTCAACCCAATGGACTATATGCCAGAGGGCAACAAATGACCAAAAAGTCAACCGACTTTATTCATAATTTACTTCCTATAAGCAAAACGGGCGAAAGTCCGTTTTGTTTTTGTTGCTTAGGAATTGTTCAAAATGTGTATATGTTTCGACTTTTGATAGCTAAAAGCGAGGATATGTACTTGGCTACAATGTAGCCAAGGCTTATTTGCGAACAACTCTGCTCATACATTTTGTTTTGACGACACCGTCAGAGATTGTCACATTTTGACAACCGCAAGAGCAGTTTTTGTTGTGTTTGCAATCGGTGCAGTCGCAATGAATGACCACATTGTCACAATCGTTGTAGTCCCAGTCTTTGCCTGCTTCCATATTGACTTTTTCTTGTTCGAGCAAGCCATATTCTCGCTTTTGTTTTGTTTTGCAAGCTGCATTTTGCCCAATATCAATGATACCGGCGTTGCAGTGGCAGTTGATATTGTGTTCGCAGTTGCAAGTAGTACATCTAAGTTCGTTCATAAACCCTCCTTTTAACTATATTTTGCGTAAAAAAATTCATATTATCCCCATATGATATTGTGTAATAGAGTATTTTATGTTAAAATAAAAATAATTTAGGAGGAGTTTATGAAAGTATTGCTTTTGAAAGATGTAAAAGCCCAAGGCAAAAAGGGTGACATTATAGATGTAAATGATGGATATGCACGCAATTTTCTTATCAAAAAGGGTATGGGAATAGAGGCAACTTCCAACATTATCAATGAGAAAAACCAAAAAGATGCTTCACTTGCTCGCAAAAAACAAAAAGAGTACGAAGAGGCTGTCGAGCTTGGCAAAATTCTCAATGGAAAGAAAGTAGAAGTGGCAATCAAGTGCGGTGACAACGGCAAGTTGTTCGGTGCATTGACAGCCAAAGAAATCTCAGATAGCTTGTCCAAACTTGGATATGATATCGACAAGAAAAAAATTGTACTCAAAGAAAATATCAAAGCAACAGGTTGTTACGAAATTGAAATCAAACTTTATGCCAATGTATCAACAAAAATTTTAGTTTGTGTCCAACCTGCCTAGATTTTCAATCTATGACACACGTAGAAAAACATGGAGAAAAAACAAAAATTCAACTTTAAGCCATTCATCGGACTGACTATCAGCGGTATTGTCAATGCTATTGGTGTTACCTTGTTTTTGGCTGCGGTCAATTTGTTCGACAGCGGAATGAGTGGTACCGCATTTTTGATGGACCAACTCACTGGTTGGGGATTGTGGGTATTTATTATTTTGCTCAACTTCCCATTTTTCTTGATATCTTTGCGAGTCATGGGCAAAAAGTTCGTTATTCGTTCTTTGTATGCGATTGCTATTTATTCGCTTGCGGCACTTGTTATTCAAAAATTCTTGCCGCTTGATTGGACGAATGGTTCTCCAATCTCAGGCAATGACAAATTGCTAGCGAGCATATTCGGCGGACTTATCTCTGGTATGGGTTCTGGACTTACTATTCGCTGGGGCGGAGCGCTTGACGGCGTGGAAGTCGTGGCGGTTATGGTTGCCAAAAAGATTGGTATGACAGTTGGCACGTTCGTTATGGCATACAACGTAGTGCTTTATACCGTGTCGGCAATCATCTTCAAGTCATGGGAAATCCCACTATATTCTATCATTGCTTATGCGATTGGGTTGAAAGCCGTTGACTTCATTGTCGAGGGTGTTGACAAGGGCAAAGCGGCATGGATTATATCTGACAAATCCGAAGAAATTGCCAAACATCTGAGCGACAATCTTTTCCGTGGTATCACGGTGCTAGACGGCAAAGGTTATTATAGCCAAATGCCAAAGAAAATCTTGTATATTGTTGTCAATCGTTTTGAGATTGCAAGGCTCAAAGAATTGGTGACAGATATTGATCCAAAAGCGTTCGTGTCAATATCCGATATCAGTGACACAATGGGTGTAAATGTTCGTTTTAGACAAAATGATTATCACCAAGTCAAAAGGGAAACATATATCAGCAAGAAAAAGAAGTATCGTGTGCATAATGCTGAAAAGCATCACCAAATACTTCATACATACGCCTTCCCTCCAAAGCTAAGCAAAAAGTCGAAACATATCGACAAAAAGGAGCAACCAAAGCAAAAATCAGAAGAGTAATATATTCGAGCGATTGTTCAAACATAATTGATATTGCCTATCAAGCTATCATATAGGTGGCAATCGAGTAATTGCAAGTTAAGACTAAACAAGCGGATATCCAATATGGGTGTCCGCTATTTTTGTGCCAATTCGCAAGAAAAAAGAGCTTGAACAAGCTCTTTTATATTGTGAGAACAATCGATTTGTGTGATATTTAGTTCCTGTTGCGTCTGCTCATGAATACGACAAGCAGTCTTGCCAGCTGAACAAGTGACAATACAAAGCTAGAAATGTATGTCATAGCGGCAGCAGTTAGCACTTTAGAAGTTGTCTTTACTTCATCCATTGCCAACACACCGCTTTCTCTCAATTGTTGTTTTGCACGTTTGCTTGCGTTGAGTTCGGCAGGCAAAGTGATGAACGAGAACAAGCAGTACACGATATAGCAGAGAATAGCCAAGAACAAGAAGAAATTGGATATTTGCATAGACATCACATTGGCATAAGCCAAGCTCTCGAGCAAGATTGCAATCAAGATAAATGGAAAAGATAGTCTAGATGCAAAGTTGACAATTGGCACGAGTGCAGTGCGGATTTTGACAGGCAAATAGTCTTGAGCATATTGGATAGCATGTCCGACTTCGTGAGCTGCCACACCGATAGCCGCAATAGAAGTGCTGTAAGCTGTGGCTTGGGATAGATAAACAGTGTTGTTTTGTGGGTTGTAGTGGTCAGTGAGTGAGCCGTGGCAAACTTGCACTTGCACATTGCTTAGCCCATTCCTGTCGAGCAAAATACGAGCCGCTTGAAAAGCATTCACTCCAGATTGTGCCATCACTTTGTTATATTTTCGGAAAGTCGTGTTGACTTTGATTCCTGTATAAATCATCCAAATAAAGACAGGCAAAAACAAGCCTGCCATAATGTAGATAGCTAGTTCAAATGTTGTTAGTTGAGCAGATAATATTGTCATTGTATCTCCTTATATATTTACTGATTATATTGTAACATACAACGAAAAGAATACAATAAAGTACATGTAAAATTTTGGTATTATTTATATAAAGAAATATGCCCAATGAGGTGATTGTGGACATCAAAATGAAAGTATTTGACTGTTTTGCCATTTTCGCAAGGGTATACCAGCCCAATAGTGTAAGGCACATAGTCCACGATATTTTCTCTCAATATGCTCTCGAACTTGCCAAAAATGTTGCCAAGCAACTTGAAAGAAAAACTAGGAGCAAGCCTAAGACAGGCATCTTCATCACCGCAAAAATAGCTCTCCACCAAAGCATATCCAAGCAGTTCATCGACACATTCTAGTTGGCGAGGATAGTCAAACTCGACCTTATCCACGATATATTTGCCCTCGCTCAATGTCAAATATCTATGCTGAGTGCGGTCATACATATCATGCAAGCAGTCAGTCAGGGTGATGAAGTCTTGGTATACGCATATATCATCGCATGTCACATCGAGCAGTGGATAATAGTCATCTGAGTATTCCAACACGCAAAGATATTTTTTGGAAGATATAGTTGCTTTGACCATAATGAGTTGACAAGAGTGTATATCTTGGACAGACAGTTCGATATTTTCCAGTTTGCCGAGGGTAGGTTGAACAAAGATTTCATCTTCCGTTTGGATAGAAAAACAAAAATTGTCTTGACTATAAGCTTGGAATAGGTGAACGATTTCGCCACATTCTAGGCTTTGTTCATCATAATAGATAGGTTGGCAAAGAGATGATATGTATCGAGTTTTTGGCTTGACCATATACACTCCCATACCGCATGAAGTGATTGATAAGAGCGGATTTTCGACAAGGACGTCATCATTGATATTGAGCTTTGCCAGCATAGGCAAGGCATTGATATTCGCCGCCATATAACTTATGCCCAAAGTGCAGTTGGGAGGGGTAGTTATTGTGTTGCAAACAGGTACTTTTCCGTCCACGAGCAACAAGTCAACGGATACATCAAAATATATTTTTGCCATATTATATTGTATAGAGCAAGTCCAATATTTATAACACGCCAAAGAAAAAGCACACCGAAGTGTGCTTGAATTTTTGGTTTGGTTGCTTAGGCTGTCTTGGTGCTTTTCAAGGTATAAGTTGTTGTACCTTCCACGATTTTCAAGATAGGTCTGAGAGTGCCTTCTATTGGAGTGTTGGAGATATAACAACGGAGTGGCTCGCCACGACCAGGGAATGTACGATTGTAAGCAAGCTCTACCAAAGTATATTCGTATGTTTGACCAAGAATATCCATTTTGTTTTCATCTTTTTTCACGGTTTGGATACCGCACACAACGTTGTTGGTGGTGTTGTTGTCGAAAGATGGAACAGCGATAACAAAGCCTTGCAAAGAAGATGTTAGGCAACGAGCGAGCATATACATCATAGTGTTGTCAGCGAATGGGGAAGTAAAATAATCTTTGATTTTGATACTTCCGCTAGAGCTTTCACCTGCTTTTACCAATGTATAGTCCACTGATTTTTTGCCATAGTCAGCAAGGTAAGATTTTTCTACACCTGCTATGACAGACTTAGATTTTGCGAGCATAGGGCGCATAGTTGTTTGGCACAAAACTTCACTTTGGATATTGTCGCCGTTCTCCATATTGAGTTGGCTTTTCATACGGTATCCAACGAAGTTGTTCAAAGTCTTGCTGTCCAAAGTCACATCTGTATCATGAAGATATTCTATGGTAAAGGTATATTCGCCTTTGATGACGCTGTCGCCTTGTTTGCTTTCTACATCATAGACATTTGTTTCAACCTTGTCACTGTTGCCTATCCAAGGAGCATTGTTGCCGATCTTTTTTTGGAAAGGAGCTGCACCGCCACATCCGGTAAAGATGAGTGTGCTTGCTATCATAATCATTATTACTACAATCAAAATACTTTTTTTCATAGCTACATTATAACATAATAT
>CAMFVQ010000016.1 GCA_945992255.1 uncultured Clostridia bacterium | reverse complement strand
TTTATTGGGTGTTGCACTTGATAGTATAATTCACCCTATAAAAAAAGAAGAAGTCAAAGACTTCTTCCAAACGCACGGATAGGAATACTTAAAAGTACCTATCGAAAACTATCCAGGCATACTAGATAGTTGGTGCTACCTTGATTAAAGATTATCACAGATTGATATATTTGTCAACTGAAAATAAAACTCATAAGCAAAGAGAAACATAGCAAAAACAAACAACATAAAGTCTGCGAGCATCATAAAAGTATTTGGCTCGTGGTGGCGAAAAGAAATGGACAAGTCAATAGGAAAAACAAAAGTAGACAAACTTAGTCTGTCTACTTTTATGTTTATTTTTACATTTTATCTGTTGAAACAATATCCTTTTTTAATTCTTCAACATCAGCTTATTCAATCTCTATCTTCGTCGAGATAGGTCGCCATCATATCGGCAATGTTGGCAAGGCAAGCTAGCGGATATTTCTCGAAAGCTTTGCTGATACCAAAGTCGCCGCCTACCACTCTCTTGTCGAATCCGCCCATGTGCCAATTGATTGCCATTGCCTCTTCTCTGGTAAGTCTGAGGAAGCCATTGACAATATATACGGATTTTTCGCCGTGACCGTATGGAAGTTGGTCATCGATTGTGTAGTAAGGCACTTTTTCCCAATTTCCGTCTACTTTGACATTGCGGTAATCAAGCACGTACATATTTGCCTTGCAAACATCGTGCAAAAGCGCTACAATCGCCACACTTTCATCGGTGATATTGCCCACAAGATTTGGGTGAATTTTCTTTTCTTCATCTACAAGTTTGCGAAGTCTGAGATAGACGTTGACACTGTGTTCGCACAACCCTTCAGGCTTGGCATTATGGAATTTTGTAGATGCTGGAGCCTCGAAAAAGTCTGACTTATTGAGCCAATCTAGGAGTTTGTCTGCTCCTTCACGCTTGATATATTGGGTATAAATTTTCAAAAATTGTTGTTTGTTATCCATAATTATTTGTAGGTTGTAGAACCAAAACCTCCATCTCTTATTTGATTGCAATCATCATCGATTGTGATGCCGTACTGAACAAAAATACCTTGACAAAATCCCTCGCCTTGGCGGATAAAAAGCGTTTTGTCTTCGTTGGTATTGTTGGTCATTTTGCACATAATATGCCCCTCGTTGGTCGAATAATAATAGTCGCTGTCTATGATTCCTACGGTGTTGTTAAGCCCAAGGCGGTACTTGAAACCAAGCCCACTGCGTGGATAATTTTGAAGTACCCAACCATCATCTATCCACACTCTGATACCTGTCGGAATGGTGATAGTTTGGTTGGGAGCTAGCTCTATGTCCATAGGTGCAAAAAAATCATACCCTGCCGAGCCTTTGGTGGCACGAGTAGGGATTTTGATGTTGTCAAAAACTGCTTTTATGTCGTCCTCATCGCCAAAAAACTTTGTCCAATCTGCCGAAAATTGGTCAAAACTTACCTTTTCAAATCTTGCTATTCTTTGCATTTTTTCTCCAAAAATTTTGCTAATTTTATGGTATATCAAAGTTGAGTTTTTGTCAAGATAGCTAGGATAATATCCTTTGCTATGCCAAAAATTTTTTAGAAAATTTCTTATTTATATTGGAAAATACGCACGGATATGATATAATACAAAATTGGAATACAAAAGACTTTATTGGAGAGCAAAATGCGACAAATTGGTTTCGACAGCGTAAAATACTTGCAAATGCAATCTCAAAAAATCAATGAGAGAATTGCTATGTTTGGTGGCAAACTCTATCTAGAGTTTGGTGGCAAATTGTTTGATGACTTCCATGCTTCAAGAGTTTTGCCTGGCTTTGCCCCTGACAACAAGTTGGTGCTGTTGCAAGAACTAAAAGACAAAGCCGAAATCGTCATCGTTATCAATGCCCTTGACATTGCCAAGAACAAACTCCGTGCCGACCTCGGTATCACCTATGATGCTGATGTGTTGCGACTCATCGAGATTTTCCGCAGCAAAGGCTTGCTTGTAGGTTCTATCGTGCTTACCCAATTCAATGAGGACAACTCTCCTGCCTGCATTTTCCAACAAAAAGTAGAAAAAATGGGCATCAAAGTCTATCGCCACTATTATATCAAAGGCTATCCTAACAATATCCCTCTCATCGTCAGTGATGAAGGTCTTGGCAAGAATGAGTATATCGAAACAAGTCGAGAACTTGTTGTCATCACCGCTCCAGGTCCTGGAAGTGGCAAAATGGCAACTTGCTTGTCCCAACTCTACCACGACTCAAAGAAAGGTATCAAGTCCGGCTATGCAAAATACGAGACTTTCCCTATCTGGAACTTGCCTATCAACCACCCTGTTAACATTGCTTATGAGGCTGCAACTGCCGATTTGCAAGACTCCAATATGATTGACCCTTACCACATGGCTGCGTACAACCAAGTGGCTGTCAACTACAATCGTGACATCGAGATTTTCCCTGTACTCAATACTTTGTTTGAAAACCTCTTGGGCAAGTCACCTTACAAGTCACCTACCGACATGGGCGTGAATATGGTCGGCTATGCAATATGTGATGATGAGATTTGCAACGAGGCATCTAAACAAGAGGTTATCCGCAGATATTACAAAGCTTTGGTAAGTGAGCGTCAAGGCATTGGCACTAGTGAAGAAGTGCAAAAAATCGCTTTGCTCATGGAAAGACTTGGCATAAGTCCAAACGACCGCCAAGTGAGCATGGTTGCCAAAGAGCTTCAAGACCAAAAACAAGCGCCAATCTGCGCAATCCAATTGCACAATGGCGATATTATCTCAGGTAAATACTCCACTTTGATGTCGAGCGCTGCTTCTATGCTACTCAACGTACTCAAAGTTTTGGCTCATATCGATGATGATATCAAACTCATATCTCCTATCGCCATTGATCCAATCTTGAAACTCAAGAAAAATGTGCTAGGTGAGGTCAATCCAAGATTGCACTGCGATGAAGTATTGATTGCACTCTCTATCAGTGCCGCAACAAGCGACGTGTCCAACAAGGCACTCAGACAAATCAGCAAGCTTGCCGGCTGTGAGGTTCACTCCACAACTATCCTATCCCCTGTCGATGAAAAAGTCTTCCGCAAGATAGGTCTAAATGTGACAAGTGACCCAATCTATGCTGCAAAGAAAACCAACGCCAAATATTGATCGAGCCTTCCAACACTCGGTATAGCTGCCTATGCGTGTGGAAAAGATAGAACAAAACGCAAAAAAAATCCTAGTTTTGCATCAACTATCCAACGCACAGCTAAGTTGGTGAATAAGATAAAATCCATACCACTGACGAAGTCAAAATTTGGACGGCATAAACAATACAAAAACAACATATAATAGCAAATAAGTCGATACATATCGACCTTTTGTATGCGGACATGACGAAATTGGCATACGTGTAAGATTCAGATTCTTATGGTCGCAAGACCGTGCAGGTTCAAGTCCTGTTGTCCGCACCAAACAAGAATAAAACGAACCTAAGACTAGCTTGGGTTCGTTTTTTCATTTAGATTGCCTATATGCTTACACTGCCGAGTTAATTGTATATATTGTCATACAATTCTCGCTTGAGAGTTGCGTTGTCACTGCTATCTGTTGGAACAAAATATTTTACTTGTCTACTCTTTTGATTTCCAGCACTTTGTAGCCGCCGTTTTGTATGGCTTGGGTGATTTCTTCATCGCTCGCTGTGGCGGTGTCAAAGTATGCCTTTTTCGCTTTGAGGTCAATATCTGCCACTATGCCAAGGCCTGACAAGATTCCTTGCACTCTTGCCCTGCAATGCTCGCACATCATTCCGTCTATCAAAATATAGCTTCTCTCTTCTTTCTTTTTGCCAAACAATTTCATACTTTTTTCTCCTTTATCAAGTTTTTTTACATTTATTCTCAGTGCATTGAGGACCACACACACGCTCGACAAACTCATACACACAGAGCCTATCATCGGACTGAGCATAATATGGAATGCGGGATATAACACGCCTGCCGCCAATGGTATGCCTATGGTGTTGTACACGAACGCCCAGAATAGATTTTCCTTTATGTTGCACACGGCAATTTTGCTAAGTCGTACCGCCCTCGCCACGTCTGTCACTTGACTTTTCATCAGCACAACATCTGCACTCTCGATTGCCACATCAGTGCCAGCACCAATGGCAATTCCTACATCTGCACTTGCCAAAGCCGGTGCATCATTTATTCCATCGCCTACGAAAGCAACCTTGCCACCGCTTTGTAACGCCCCTACAATATCGGCTTTGTCCTTTGGCAAAACTTCAGCATACACTTGGTCTATACCAAGGCTTTGGGCAACAACTTTGGCAGTTTTTTCGTTGTCACCAGTCAACATAACCACCTTTTTGCCCATTGCTTTCAGTCTATCTATGCCAGCTTTGGCACTATCTTTGACCTTGTCTGCAATGCCAAACACTGCCAACACTTCTTCTCCGCTCATCACCACCACAGGGCTTTGAGCCTTGCTAGCAAACTCGGCAATTATGTTTTCCACTTGACTGATATTGACTGCATTCCGCCTAGCATACTTTGCACTGCACACTACATACTCTTTGCCGTCCACTTTGCCCACGACGCCCACACTGCTAAGTGCCACAAAGTCTTCCACGGCGGAAAATTCTATACCGTTTTCTTTGGCATATTCGACCAATGCAAGGGCTAGAGGGTGTTCGCTTTTTTCTTCTATACTGCCCACGATTTGGAGCATTTTTCTTTTGTCAACGCCTACCAAATAATGCTCGCTGAGTACTTGACTTTTGCCGTCAGTGAGCGTGCCTGTTTTATCAAACACGATTGTGTCCACCTGTCCCAGCCTTTCCAAACTCTCGCCAGACTTGATGAGAATTCCGTTTCTTGCTCCTTTGCCTGTCGCCACCATAATAGCCACAGGTGTTGCCAGTCCCAATGCACACGGACAGGAAATCACCAGCACGGACACTGCCATATTGAATGCCAATGCAAAGTCCTTTCCGCCTTGCCAAGCCGCCAACCAAACGATGAACGTAATCACAGAGATTGCCATAACTATTGGCACGAACACGCCTGCCACTTTGTCCGCAACCTTGGCGATTGGCGCTTTTGAAGCTGATGCTTCTTCTACCAATTTGATGATTTGGGACAAGGTTGTGTCTTGCCCCACTTTCTCGATTTGCACTCTCAGCCAGCCGTTTTTGTTGATACTTCCGCTGACCACCTTTCCGCCAATCTCTTTATGCACAGGAGCGCTCTCGCCAGTGAGCATAGCCTCGTCTACATAGCTGTCGCCCTCGATGACAATGCCATCACCGCCCACTCTCTCGCCGGGGCGTACCACCATAATATCACCGACTTTGAGCTGAGTAGGATTGACTTTTTGCTCCACATTGTCCACGATGATTGTCACACTGTCAGGGGCAAGTCCTAGTAGCGCTGTCAATGCCGATTTGGTCTTTGCTTTGGACTTTTCTTCGAGCAATTTGCCCAGCGAAATGATGACCAAAATCATTGCCGCACTCTCGAAATATAGTTGGTGTCGATAACTGTCTATTTGGGCAAGATAAATCTCTCTTTGGGCGCTGTCCAACACTTTGCTGAGCATGCCAAAGTCATAGCTCATCACTCCGATTGCCACCAATCCATACACGATAGATGCAGTCGCACTCAACGCAATCAAGCTGTCCATATTGGGAGATAGGTGCAACAAGTTCTTGTATCCTCGGACAAAATATTGGCGATATATCACCACGATTGGCACGAGCAAAAGCAGTTGAATGAGTGCATAAGTTAGAGCATTTTCTCTTCCGCTCAACCAACTTGGCAGAGGCAAATGCAACATGTGCGACATTGCAATATATGACAATATCAGCAGCAAAACCGCCGAAACAATCAACCTAATTAAGCTTTGATTATCTTTTAGCTCGCCCTTTTTTGCCACTTGATTTTGTCCTTGCACGTTGGCACTATATCCTGCTTTGACTACCGCCTCGATGATAGTTTGCTCACTGCCTGCCTTGTCTAATTCTACTTGCATGCTGTTGGTCAGCAAATTGACGGTGCAACTTGTCACTCCGTCCACACCGCTCACCGCTTTTTCTATATGAGATGCACATGCCGAGCATGTCATACCTTGTACATCGAATTTCTCTTTCATATCTATATTTTATCACAATTTTTCCAAAACACAATCAATATATGAAATATTTTTCATCTTTTGATATTTTTCTCATATTTATTTTGTGTTTTCTGCATAAAAAAACTGCCCCTTACTAAGGGACAGTGGCTAATTGGAACGAATACTGCTGATGCTAAAGAAAAAAACGACAAAAACAATCACCGTTTTGTATCCATTTGAAATTACATAGTTCTAAAACTGATACTCTCAATTACAAAGGTTTCTATTTGTTTTGTATCCATTTGAAATTACATAGTTCTAAAACGTATCTCTCTTGCAGTTGGTCTTTCTAGACGTTTTGTATCCATTTGAAATTACATAGTTCTAAAACAAATCATCGTCTGCTAAATAGTAAAGCGTGGTTTTGTATCCATTTGAAATTACATAGTTCTAAAACTTCCGTTCGTTTTCAAATCCTCGTCCGCTAGTTTTGTATCCATTTGAAATTACATAGTTCTAAAA
>CAMFVQ010000015.1 GCA_945992255.1 uncultured Clostridia bacterium | reverse complement strand
CCATAAGGGGCGCTCTCTTATATTGATAATAAATATCCGCTAAATAGACTGCCCCTTAGCAAGGGGAAGTGGCTTGCGGCAAGCGAACGCGTGAGCAAGCCGATAGGGATTGTCCATAAGTTGCTCCTTGCAACAATTCTTATCCCTTCAGTCTAGTCGTCGTTACACTTTGGACTAGACAGCTTCCCTTGCAACAAGGGATGCTCACAATGCGTAATAGTGATTGTCCCCAATACAGTTTGTTTTCTCGATGCACTTTACCAAAAATTTATTGAAATAACCCAAGCTAAATGTTATAATAGCATTGTGAAAACAAGAATTTTAGGAATTTTGGCATTGATAATAGTGATAGGTATGGTGTGCATAGGTTGTACGCCGTCGCTTGTCACACCTGATGGCGAGAATTATTCCAACTATACCTACAAAGCCTACCAAAGTTTGACTTATTTTGGTACGAACACTTACATTGCGGTAGGCGGTGACTTTTCTCGTAAAGAAATTGTAGCCAAAGCCGACCAAGCTTGGAGCGAAATTCAAGCTGAGCTGTTGGCTGTTGACCAAGCTATCAGCGAAAACATCTCGACCAGTGACATAGCACGCTTCAATCAGGCACCATCAGGCGAAAAGCTAGAGATTGGCAAGCATACTTTCGACTTGATTACCCAGTGTCAAGAGTACTACGATTTGACAAGCGGGCACTTCAATCCTGCTATGGCTCACCATGTTGATTTGTGGGGATTTACGCCAAGATTTACCTCTGCCAACTATGTGCCAACCAAGCCTTACGACAGAGATGACTACCGCACTCAGCTCCCAGATGACAGATATATCCAAGGCTTTTTGCCCCTAACAGATTTTTCAAAAGTCGAGCTGAGTCGTGAGGGCGACCAATACTTCATCACCAAGCCAGCGAGCAAAGTGGAAATTGACGGCGTGACCTACACTATGGGCTTGACTTTGGGCGGTGTGGGAAAAGGTTATGCTTGCGATAGAGCAAGAGATATTCTGAAAAAGCACAGCTTCAATTTTGGCTATATCAGCATAGGTTCGTCCAGTATGTCGATTTTGCAATCTATTCAGCCTGCCAAAGTCAATCAGCTTGCTTGGAATGTGGACATCGTTCACCCTCGCAAAGATGGTGCAACCTATCTCGAAATAGAGCTTGCCAACACTTCGCTATCGACAAGCGGTGACTATGAGCGTTTTTATAAGGTGAATGGCAACCGCTATTGTCATATCATTGCTCCTAATGGCAGACCTGCCGCTACAGGCATTGTCACAGCAACGGCAATATGCGACCAGTCTAGCAAATGCGATGCAATCACCACCGCACTATGCAGTATGGACATAGAGCAAGCCAAAGAATTTATGTTGACAAGTGGCATTGATATATCTTTGGTATATCAAGCAGGCAATGGCAATATGGAGTATTATTCCAATCACGAAGCCACACTTTTGGACAAAAAAATCATCAAAAAACAGTTCTAATCAAGCTATTGCAAGCAAAATAATTTGATCGTCAAACACACACAATCTTGCAAAAACGAGTAAAGCTATATACGAAAAATCAAACAACACGACAAGACAAAAATGAGCAGAAAAACTATCGAAAACATCAAAACAAACAAGCCGTTTATGTGGTGGGATATACTGGTGTATGTCCTACTTGCTTTGCTTGTTGTGGGGTTGTTTTGGGGGATTGTGTGGAGTAAAGATAATGACAAAATAACCGCTGTCGAGATTGTTCAAAATGATATAGTCATCTTGACTTATGACTTTGCTACAGATGAGATGAAGACTTATTCGAGTTTTGTCAAGGTTGACACTACCAGTCACGGATATATGGTGACAGTGACCAACCAAGACGGCAAAGGCTTCAATAAGATGGCTATCAATATTTATGAAAAAAGCGTAGATGTGGTGGACGCAAATTGTTCTCGCTCCAAAGAGTGTATGCACACTCGCCCAATCACGCACAACACAGACAGCATAATTTGTATGCCTCATTCGCTCATCATACGAGCAGTCAGCGACACGATCAAACCGCCTATATCAGGCTAACATTGTGGTAGAAAAGCCAGTTGTGAACATAATATCATAGGAGATAGAATGCAGAAGTTTAGAAGAATAATTCACGGAATATTTTTTCCGCACCTAGCAGTGTTGATATGTATAGTTTGCATATCCGCCAACCTGCTTATCTATTCTTTTGCCTCCGCTATGCCAATAGCTTTGCACTATGTAGCATATATTATGACAGTATATTCGCTTGTTTGTATGTGCTTGCGGATTCCAATGTTGGTGAGGGATATAAGGATATTTTCCGCCACCAACAAATTCGCTCAGTTGTTGGTATCATCGCCAGTGCATAGAGTGAAAATAATGCTTTATCTGTCACTTTTTTTCAATATCTGCTATGCGGCAGTCCAATTCGCACTCGCCGTAACCAGCAAATCCAATTGGTATGTTACATTGACCATTTACTATTCTTTGTTGGTGGCACTTAGGGTAATGCTATTGTTGTTTATGAACCAAATAGGTGGCGAAGACAAACAAAGCAAGCTCCTTGAATGGCGTTTGTACGGCGTAAGTGGCATAATGCTTGCATTGATGAATATCGTACTCAACGTGATGGTTTTCTTCATTGTATGGAAAAACAAGGGATTTTCGCACTATTATGTCGTGACCATTGCATTGGGAGCATACACATTTACGGCGCTCACTTTGGCGATTGTCAACATAATCAGATACCGCAGATTCAATTCGCCTTATATGTCGGCATGCAAAGCAATCAGTTTGGTATGTGCTTTGGTGTCGCTCTTGTCACTCGAAACGGCAATGTTGGCATCGTTTGGCAGTGATATGAGTGAACACGCTCGCTATCTTTTGACCGTTGTGACAGGTATGGTAATATGTTGGTTTATCTTTGGTATGTCGATGTATATGTCCGTGAGAGCAATCAAAAATATCCATCAGCTCCAAGAAGAAATAAGGGCAGAGAAGAAAAGAAAAACAGCCCCAAAAAGCAAAAAGACAGCCAAAACTCGCACAAAAAGTACTGCCAAATCAGCAACCAAAAACAAGGGCAAGAAATCCAATCAAAAAAGATAATCAACCAATATCCCAATCATACAATTGTTGCAAAAGTTTTTTACCGCCAAGAGAGTAGTAAAACTATTCAAGTATTTTACTGACAAGAAAGCTATAAACAATGTAAGAATTTTTACCGCTAAAAGAGTGGTAAACTATTCAAGTATTTTGCTGACAAGAAAGCTATAAACAATGCAAGAATTTTACCGCCGAGAAAGCAGTATATTCAAGCAAGTATTTTTGCACCCAAGTTGAAAATTGTAAAATAAACAAAAAATTGCGGCATAGCGATATTCTCGCTATGCCGCAAAAGCTTATTTGCTGAAAATCAGTGTACCTTGATGATATGGCGTGGACACTTGTTGACACAGGTCATACAACCAGTGCATTTGTCATAGTCGATGACAGGGAGATTGTCCACCATAGTGATTGCACCATTCGGACAAGATCTAGCACACAATCCACAGCCGATACAGCCCACCTTGCAAGAGTTCATCACTTCTTTTGCCTTGCACTTGCTGTTGCAAGCAACATAGATTGGGGCTTTAGCAGGGATACGCTCTATGACCATACGAGGGCATTTGTTGATACAAGCACCACACGATGTACAAATAGTTTTGTCCACGAAAGCTACGCCATTGTCGTTGACTTTGATAGCGCCGATAGGGCAAACGTTGGAGCAACTTCCACCTCCTAGGCAAGAGAAAGTGCAGAGCTTGTCACCGCCCATAATCACGGTTTGGCTAAGACAATCTTCATAGCCTACATAGTCGAACTTGTCCACAGCCTCATTGCCGCCAGAACAACGCACAACGGATACTGTTGGCTCATCGTTGGACATTTCGATACCAGCGATTTGGCAAATGATTTGTTTTTCTTCATCGCTCGTAACCTTACAATCGGATATACAAGCCTTGCCACAAGCAAGACATTCTGCAAAGCCCGCACAACCTGAGTGACCACAACCACCGCAGTTTGCGCCTGCAAGGTGTTCGAGAATTGCCGCCACTTTTTCATCTTCTTCGATATGGCAAACTTTGGTCACGATCAAGATAAGCAAGCCGAACAAAACTGCCAATCCTGCAATAATACCAAGTACCATACCAACTTTTCCCCATTGGATAGGGGCATTCATCAAATATATCATAATTCCCTCCTATGCAATCAGATTGAAAACGTAGAACGCCATAGCCATAAAGCTAGCCGCAATCATAGTGATAGGGAAGCCTTTTAGACTTGGGTTGATGTTGAGTTTGTCAATCTTAATTCTAAGTCCGCTCATCAAAACGATAGCGAGTGTAAAGCCAAGACCTGCAAAAAATCCATAACCTACCGCAACGCCAAGGTTCATAGCTTTGATGCCGAGCAATGACATAATTTGAGCCTTGTCAATCACGAGTTCTGCCACACCAAGCACGGCACAGTTGGTGGTGATAAGTGGGAGATACACGCCCATTGCGTTGTAGAGAGAAGGAGAGAATTTCTTGATAGCACGCTCAATCATTTGTACAAGTGAAGCGATGACAAAGATGAACACAATAATTTCAAGATATTGCAGACCTAAAGGAGTTAGGACATATTCATAGATAGGATAGGTGATAAGACAAGTGATAGTCATGACAAGCGTTACCGCCATACCCATACCAAAAGCATTGTTTGTTTGCTTAGATACGCCAAGGAATGGACAAATGCCAAGGAATTGAACCAAGATAAAGTTGTTGATAAATACTGCACTGATGATAATCATCAAAAATGTTCCCATTATTTTGCCTCCTTTGCGATTTTATTTTCGGACTTGTCCTTGTTTGGCAAGTCAACTTCATAAGATGGATAGAGCAACTTAAATTCTTTGCGGCGTTTACGATTTTCGATAGAAGCGAACAAGCCGTTGAACAAAGCGATGACTACACCATAGGTGAAGAAAGCGCCTGCTGCCGAAGTAAAGAATTCTATTTTGAAAGACCAAAGCTCCAATCCAAAGATGCTACCCGAACCCAAGATTTCTCTTATTGCACCAATCATAGTGAGTGCCCAAGTAAATCCAAGACCAGTAAAAATGCCGTCCAAAGAGGAATCAAGCACAGGATTTTTGCTGGCGAATGACTCAGCACGACCAAGGATAATGCAGTTTACAACGATAAGTGGCAGATACACCCCGAGCGCCGAGTACAAGTCAGGAATAAACTTTTCCATCACCATTCTGACAATAGTTACGAATGTAGCTATGATAAGCACGAACGATGGAATACGCACTTCATTAGGAATGACCTTGCGAAGAAGTGAGATAAGGGTATTGCTGCACAAAAGAATGAATGTAACTGCAAGTCCCATACCGATACCATTCATTGCCGAAGTGGTAAGCGCAAGTGTAGGGCAAGTGCCTAGCACAAGTCTTAGGGTAGGGTTGTTGCGGAAAAGTCCGTCCATAGAGATATTTTTGAATTTTTTACCTGTCATTGTACACCCCCAGTTGCAAGCACGTTGCGGATATAAACCAAAGCGCAGTTGATAGAGCGATTGACTGCATTGGAAGAGAAAGTTGCACCAGAAGTTAGGTTGCCCATCACGCCATCGCTACTAGCATTGCCGAACATACCACCGCCAAGAATATGATCGTTGTTGGAGGTATAAACTTCATAGAAAGATGCTTTGAAGTTGGACATCAAAGTTTGTTTTTCGTATCCTTCCACGATGACTTTGTCCAAGCCTTGGAATTGACCGTCTTGGAATTTGGCAACAATCCACATTGTCACGCTGCCGCCCTTGTAGCCCTCAGTACCTGTGGACTTGATAAGGTAGTTGCCATCTTCCAGCTTGAAAGCGTTGTCAATGTTGCCATATTGGTTGGAAGAGAATTGGGCATATTCGCCGTTTTCTCCTGCCACATTTAGCTCAGTGAAGCCTACTTCTTTGCCATAGATTTTCTTGATAGCACGTTGGGTACGCTCCTCAGGGCTAATGTATAGCACGTCATTGAGGATAGCGAGCAATCCGCCTGCCACCAAAGCAATGCAAGTAAGCACAAGAATACACTTGAATGCAGTTGATTTGAAGAATTGTTTTACTGTCATTTTGCTTCTCCTCCTTCAACTTTTGCAGCCTTTGCGGCTTGTTTTGCTTGTCTTTTAGCTTTGATTTTTTCTGAGAGAGTTGGCTCACCAAAGATGCGTGGGCGAATGTAAGTGTTGATAAGTGGCACGAACAAGTTCATCAGCAAGATTGCGAAAGACACAACTTCAATCTTTGTAAAGTGTCTAAGAAGTGCAGTCACCACACCAAGGATAGGATAATATACGTATCTGCCTTTGTTGGTGTAAGGGCTAGTCACATAGTCGGTTGCCATGAAGATAGCGCCGAGGAAAAGACCGCCTGACAAGATAGAAGGCAAGAAAGTGTTGATTGCAAAAGATTTGATTGCGATAGAGTTGATGAGTACGGTCATCACGCCAGTTGTCAATATGTAAATGACAGGCCATTTCCAATCAATGACTTTGCGAACAACAAGATAAATGCCACCAGCTAGAAGTGCAAGTTTGCAAGTTTCGCCGATACAGCCCATCACGCCAGTACCCAAGAACAAGTCAAGGTTGGATATGCCGATATTTTCGACGCCATTGCCAAGCATTTGGGTGAGTGGGGTTGCGCCGGAAGTAATGTTGCCAGCAAGTGGCTTGATTGCTTTGATAGTTGGCATTGCCCAACCCGAAATCATCACGGCTTGGAAAGAGATGAACGCAAACACACGACCAGTGATAGCAGGGTTGACGATATTTTTACCAGTGCCTCCAAAGAGCATTTTTACTACCACGATAGCGAAAACGCCAGCAATAATTGGCACATACCAAGGCACATTGGAGTGCAAGCACATACCGAGCAACATACCTGTCACGAGTGATGTAAAGTCAAACTCTGCGAGTATTGTTTTGAATTTTTTCTTCAAGCAAAGTTGGTAGACCATTTCGCTTGCCACGCAAGATATGCAGGACAAAGCAAGCACCAACAAAGCTTTCCAACCAAAGTACACACAGCCCATAATGCAAGCAGGCAAGAGTGCAATGCACACGTCGAGCATAATGCCTTTGGTAGTTCTAACTCCCCTAATATGTGGAGAATCGGATACAATAACTTTATTCATATTCTTCTCCTATTTTTTTCTAAGTTGAGATTTGGCGAGTCCAATGCTTTGGACAAGTGAACGACGAGCAGGGCATACGTAAGCACAAGAGCCACACTCAATGCAGTTGAGAACACCGCCATATTTTTTTGCACCTTCATAATCGCCAGCTTGGGTGTAAAAATCTATTGCCATAGGTAGCAACTTCATAGGGCATACCGAGGCACATCTTCCACAGCCAATGCAAGGTGATGGGTCTTTGAAATCGACTTCGGTGCTGTCTAGGGCAAGCAAGCCAGAGTCGGTTTTGCGAGTGTAGTAGTCAGAAGAGAGCAATGTCGAACCCATCATAGGACCGCCACAAATAAGCATTGTGAGGTCGGTGGTATCTAGCTTGCAATAGTCGAACAAGAACTCGAAACTTGTGCCGAATTTTACACGCAAGTTAGATGGATTGCCGATACATTTACCTGACACGGTCAACACTCTTTCATAGAGTGGCTTATTCTTTTCGACAGCCTCATACACCGCAAAAGCAGTTGCGATATTTTGTACAACACAGCCAGCATCGGCAGGGAGTTTGCCCACAGGCACTTCTCGACCAGTGCAGCAGTAGATGAGGTGCTTTTCTGAACCCATAGGGTAAGCTTTTTTGAGTACAGCCACTTGAATGTCATCATATTGCTCGAACAGCTCGATACAATCAGGCTTGTTTGCCTCGATACCAATGATAATGTTGGTCACGCTGAGTGCTTTGGCAAGCAGTCTGATACCTTGCACAACCTCTGAGGTATGCTCAATCATCAAGCGATAGTCACAGGTGAGATAAGGCTCACATTCTGCACCGTTGATGACCAAAGTATCCACAGGAGTTTGAGGTGAGAGCTTGATGAATGTAGGGAAGCCTGCACCGCCCATACCGACGATACCAGCTTCTTTGATACGCTCAATGATGGTCTTTGGCTCTCTGTCAGTGAGTGGCTCTAGGGATAGAGCGTCATACTCAAAGTCATTCTGAATGACGATGTAGTCGGACGTTTGTCCACGAGGGTTTGGTCGCTTTTCGATTGCTATAACTTTGCCGGAAACGCTAGAATAAACGTTTGCACTTACAAAGCCACTTGCTTGTCCGATAAGTTGTCCTTGCTTGACAAGGTCGCCGACAGCCACGATAGGGTCAGCAGGTTTGCCAATGTGTTGGGCAAGGCTTATGGACAAAATTTCAGGGACTGGAGCGTCTTGGATATAAGACATCTTTGAATATTGCTTTTTGTCAGCAATATGAATTCCCCTTCTAAAAAGTTTGCCTTTTTTTGCTTTCAAAGTTTTTCCTCCAATTTATATATTCGCATTTGCGACATTATTTTTCAAAAATTTTTCGTACACACTGATAGGTACAAGTTTGATGATGAGATATACGCACACTCCAACCACCACACCGCTCAGCACGCCGAGCAGAGCAAGGTAAGGTGTATATCCAAATACTTCACTTGTCGAAGTGACCAAATAGAAGATGATATTTTGGATAACATTATGTACGACAGCTCCCACCACACTTATGGATATGATGCTCAATTTGTGCGAGCAAAATTTGATAAGCAACGCACTGAGATTTAGACTGATAAGTCCCGCAGGCAAAGAATACATGAGGGCAGACAGGTTGCCCACGATGATATTGCCAAGCACCACACGCACCAACAAAATTATGTTGGCGTCCAATGGAGAGAACAGAATAAGTGCAAAGAGGGTAAAAATGTTGGCAAGACCGAGTTTTGCACCCGGCAAAATAAGTGGCGGAAAAAGATTTTCTACCACGAAAACAATCAGGCTACTAGCCACCAAAATACTATCGATTGCGATTCGGCGAGATGCCAAAGATTTAACTGCCATAATATCCCCTTAGTTTGATTATAGGACTGGTGGCGGAGTTTGTCAAACCTAAAATTCAAAAAACCACCTAAATTCTAATAATTAAATTTTTAACAAGAAAAATATTATAATATTATAACAATATTCACTCAAAATGACTTTTGCCACCAAGGGTAGCAATAAAAATATTTAGCAAAATCAAATCGAGAGCAATATATCTTTTTTCCTATCCAAACGATACAAGATATGCTATACTCATATTATGAAAACGATAATTTTGTCAATCAATTCCCAATATGTACACACACTTCTAGCTCCACGCTATTTGAGAGAGAACGCAACACAGCGAGATGACATCGAGATACTCGAAACCAATGTCAACACTTTGTACACCTCAGTTTTGGCGGAGCTTTATGCCAAAAAGCCTGACGTAGTGGCAATATGTTGTTATATCTTCAACATAGAGTTTGTCCGCAAGATTTTGCAAGAAATCAAGCTGTTTTTGCCCAATGTCAAGGTGATTGTTGGCGGTTGGGAAACCAGCTTTGATGAAGAGCGATATTTGCCACAGGTGGACTATCTTATCAAGGGCGAGGGCGACTTTGTGTTCGGACAGCTGCTCGATGATATCAAGGCGGGCACGCACAACTTTGGCAAGGTGATTGATGGCGGAATTGTCGAGGATTTGGACAGCATTATCAGTCCATACACCGAAGAATACTGTCAGCTTGGCAAGAGCAAAATTTTGTATATGGAAAGCACCAGAGGTTGTCCGTACAGCTGTTCTTATTGTATGTCAGGAAGCTCGCACAGAGTCCGCAAGTTCAGTCTTGAACGCACTTTCGAGGACTATGCCAAGCTGATGAAACACGAGCCAAAACAAGTCAAAATGGTGGACAGAACGTTCAATTTTGACATCAAAAGGGCTACCACGATTTTCAAGTTTTTGATTGACAATTACAATGAACACCACACCAATTTTCACTTTGAAATGGCGCCGGAATTGTTCGATGAAGAGATGTTTGCAGTGCTTGCCACCGCTCGCAAAGGCTTGTTCCAGTTCGAGATTGGAGTGCAGTCTTACAACCAAACAACACTCAAAGCAGTAGGACGAAATGCCAATGTCCAACGCATAGAACAAAACCTAAAAAGGCTTGCCCAAATGGACAATATCCATATCCACACCGACCTTATCGCAGGGTTGCCATACGAGGATTTGGACAGCTTTATCCAAGGCTTTGACAGACTTTTTGGTATGCACTCCGAGTGTTTGCAACTTGGTTTTCTCAAAGTGCTGAAAGGCTCTCAGTTGGAAAAACGCAAGGAAGAGTATGTTGTCCAAACTTTGCCACCTTATGAGATAATCTCTACGCCATATCTCAGCTATGATGAGATTTTGGAACTGAAAGTGTGCGAAAATGCCCTCGAACGCTATCACAACAGCGGAAGATTTGTCCATTCTTTGGACTTTTTGTTGCCATCGTATTATTCGCCATATGTATTTTTCTATGGACTTGGCAAATATATACAAGACACTCGTGGCGAGCAAACGGCAATATCCGCTTCAACTCAATGCGATTTGCTGTTCGATTTTGTCCGTGCCAATATCCCTGACAGCGTGAGCGACAGGCAAGCATTTTTGCAAAAATTGTTCGACCTCATCAACCAAGACTTTGCCGCTTGTGGCAATGCAAGAGCATGGAAAAGACACTTTTCGAGCTTAGTGGTGGACTAATATCAGCCCAATGCACAACGCACAACGAAATATAATAGAAAACAACGTAAAATGAAAAATATCCAAATCTCCAACGCAAAACGAAATATTGTATAATAATTATAAT
>CAMFVQ010000014.1 GCA_945992255.1 uncultured Clostridia bacterium | reverse complement strand
AAAAAGTCGATACGTATCGACTTTTTTGCTTTTTTGTTTAGTTTTACTTTTATGCGGACTGCTACCGAAATATGTTTTTATATTATTTATCTTGCAATCTTGCACTTGTTTCTCTTGCCCAAGACATAGCTTTCAAAGATTGTCTATATAGATTGCTCCTCTACTTTTTCTTTTAGTTTGTCTTTCAAAAACATTCCTGTATAACTCTTTGGATTTTTAGCCACTTCATAAGGCGTACCCTCTGCCACGATTTGACCACCCTTGTCGCCACCCTCAGGACCAATATCAATAATATGATCAGCCACTTTGATGACATCAAGATTGTGTTCGATTACCAATACCGTATTGCCTCCATCAACCAATCTTTGCAAAATCTCTACAAGCTTTTTGACGTCGTGAGTATGCAATCCTGTGGTAGGTTCATCTAATATATAAATCGTCTTGCCTGTGCTACGCTTAGACAACTCTGTCGCCAACTTAATTCTTTGAGCCTCACCGCCTGACAAAGTAGTCGATGGTTGACCAAGTTTGATATATGACAACCCCACTTCTTGCAAGGTGTGAATTTTGTTGTAAATTTGTGGCACGTTGCGGAAGAATTCGCAAGCTTGCTCTACGGTCATCTCCAACACATCATAGATATTTTTGCCCTTGAATTTGACTTCGAGCGTTTCTCTGTTGTATCGCTTGCCGTGACAAACTTCACAAGGAACATACACGTCGCTCAGAAAGTGCATTTCAATCTTGATTATGCCGTCACCAGAACAATTTTCACATCTTCCACCAGGCACATTGAAGCTAAATCTACCTGCCTTGTAGCCTCTTGCTTGTGCCTCGTTTGTCTTGGCAAATAATTCTCTGATTGGAGTAAATACGCCAGTATATGTGGCAGGGTTGGACCTTGGAGTTCTGCCGATTGGGCTTTGGTCAATGTCAATGACCTTATCCAAGTTCTCGAATCCTTCTATGCTGTCACATTCCACTTGAATGTCCCTCACGCCATTGAGCTTGCTAGCGAGTGCAGGATAAAGAATTTCGTTGACAAAACTACTCTTGCCGCTACCGCTCACACCTGTCACTACGACCAATTTTCCTAGCGGAATGTTGATGTCGATATTCTTCAAGTTGTTTTTGCGAGCGCCCTTGATAGTCAAATATTTTCCGTTGCCTTCTCTCAATTTGTTTGGGAGCGGAATACTCTCTCTGCCGGACAAATATGCCCCTGTGATAGACTCCTCACAATTGGCGACTTCCTCAGGAGTACCTGCCACCACCACTTGACCGCCGTGTTCGCCTGCACCAGGACCAATATCCACGATATAGTCGGCTTTTTGCATTGTTTCCTCATCGTGCTCGACCACAATAAGCGTATTGCCCATATATCTCAACCCTTCGAGTGTAGACAAAAGCCTTGCATTGTCACGCTGATGCAAGCCGATACTTGGCTCATCTAGGATATAAAGCACACCCATAAGTCCACTGCCAATTTGGGTAGCAAGTCTAATTCTTTGAGCTTCACCGCCTGACAGCGTTGCCGAACTTCTAGCAAGTGTTAGATAGTTAAGCCCCACATTTATCAAAAATTCTAGCCTTGCTTTGATTTCTTTGATGATTTGAGCACCGATAATTTTCTCATTGTCACTGAGCGAGAGATTGCACATAAAATCATACAATTTTTCGATAGACATTGAGCAAAGCTCGTATATATTTTTGTCGTTGACTTTGACCGACAAAGCCTCTTTTTTCAGTCTTTTGCCACCACACTCATCACAAGGCACTTCGGACATATACTTTTCGAGTTCCGCCTTGACGTACTCAGATTGGGTATCCCTATATCTGCGGTTCAGATTGGTGATTATGCCCTCGAAACTGCGTTGGAATGTACCATTGAAAGTCTTGCTGTTGTAGTCTATCTCTATCTTGCTGTCATCGCCATACAACAAAATATCCATTATTTTCTTAGGCAATTCTTTGACTGGCACGTCCAATCTAAACTTGTATTTTTCCGCCAATGCTTTGAGTACAAAACCGTTGATTTTGCACGTATCCATATTCCAACCGCTCACATCGAGCGCCCCTTCCAACAAGCTCTTATCCCACTTGATGAGTTTGTTTGGGTCTACTTGGAATGTAAAACCAAGTCCTGAGCATTTTGGGCATGCTCCGAACGGAGAGTTGAAACTGAACAATCTTGGCTCCAATTCTTCGATTGATATATTGCAATCAGGACAGGCATATTTGGTTGAAAACAAAGTAATTTCGCCATTGATTTCCACTTCGACAAGTCCGTCGGCAAGCTTGAGCGCTTGCTCTATGCTGTCAGCCAAACGGCGGTTGATATTCTCCTTGATGACCAATCTATCCACCACAATTCGAATAGTATGCTTGTTGTTTTTGTCTAGGTTTATATCTTCTTCGAGGTCATAGTCAATATCGTCGATGACCACCCTAAGATAACCCATTTTTCGATAGCTCTCTAGCTGTTTGCTATACTCGCCTTTTCTCCCACGCACAACTGGTGCAAGAATGCGAATTTTGCTACCCGTATCGACTTTTAGCACACTATCGGTGATTTGGTCAATGCTTTGTTGCTCGATTTTTTTGCCACATTTTGGACAATAAGGCACGCCTATACGAGCGAACAACAACCTCATATAATCGTATATCTCTGTCACTGTTCCCACTGTCGAACGAGGGTTGTGTGAAGTAGTTTTTTGGTCGATTGAGATAGCAGGAGATAGCCCTTCGATATAGTCAACATCTGGCTTGTCCATTTGTCCCAAAAATTGGCGAGCATAAGATGACAAGCTCTCCATATATCTTCTTTGTCCTTCGGCAAAAATGGTATCAAAAGCAAGCGATGACTTGCCCGAACCGCTCAGACCTGTCAGCACCACCAACTTATTCCTAGGGATAGTCACATCGATATTTTTTAAGTTGTGTACCCTAGCTCCTTTGATAAAAATGTCATCTCTCATTTTTTACTCTCCAACTGCTTTTTCAAAGCAATTATATCCTCTCTATACTTGATAGCAAGCTCAAAGTCCAGCCCAGCCGCTGCCACTTTCATAGCGCTATTTAGTCTTTCGATTTCTTTCACAATATCTTTTTTGCTCACCTTTGGTTTGTCCTCAATCTTCTTGCTTATCTCCAAAGTATTGACAATATCTTTGATGACTGTCTTTGGCACAATATTGTGTTCTTTGTTATATTTATCTTGGATTTCTCTACGGCGTTTTGTTTCGCTGATTGCCCTCTCCATACTGCCAGTCATTGTGTCGGCATACATCACGACTTTGGCTTTGCTGTTACGAGCAGCACGACCGATAGTTTGCACCAGTGAAGTTTCGCTACGCAAAAATCCTTCTTTGTCCGCATCAAGGATAGCGACAAGCGTAACTTCTGGCAAGTCCAATCCCTCTCTCAGCAAGTTGATACCCACCAACACATCAAAGTCGCCCTTTCTCAAGCCTTGAATTATCTCAATTCTCTCGAGCGTGTCAATATCCGAATGCATATATTTGACTTTGATATGACGCTCTTTTAGATATTCGGTCAAGCTCTCCGCCATTTTTTTGGTAAGCGTTGTTACCAACACTCTACCACCCTCGTCCACGTTGGTATTGATACGAGAAATAAGGTCATCGATTTGACCATCGACTTTGCACACTTCCACCTCTGGGTCAAGCAGACCTGTTGGGCGAATAAGTTGTTCGACCACTTGTCCTGCCTCTTTCAACTCGTATGGAGCAGGAGTTGCCGACACACAAATCATTTGCCCCACTCTTTCATCGAACTCATCGAATTTAAGCGGGCGGTTGTCATAGGCTGATGGCAGTCTAAATCCATAGTCCACAAGGTTGCGTTTGCGTGCCAAATCGCCGTTGTACATAGCCCTAATCTGAGGCAAAGTCATATGGCTCTCATCGACAAACAACACAAAATCTTTTGGGAAAAAGTCGAGCAACGTATAAGGCGGTTGTCCAGGCACTCTGCCATCAAAGTAGCGAGAATAGTTTTCGATACCGCTACAATAGCCCATTTCCCTTATCATTTCCATATCATAACTCACTCTCTCTTGCAATCTTTGTGCTTCGAGCAGTTTGTTTTCGGCACGGAATCTTTCCACATTCTCGAGCATATCGGCATTGATACGGCTCAGACATTCTTCCATTTTTTCTTGTCTGACAATATAGTGAGTGGCAGGGAAAATATTGATATGTTTGAGCTGACAAACCGCTCTGTTAGTCACCAACTCGAATTGGACAATCTTGTCAATCTCATCACCCCAAAACTCTATTCTTACCGCAAGCTCTGAGCTATCCACAGGAAAAATCTCTACTACATCGCCCCTTACTCGGAAAGTTGCACGAGAAAAGTCAATATCGTTGCGTTTGTACTGAATTTCCACCAATCTATCGATGAGTTCATCTCTGTCCATTGCCATATTAGGTCGGAGGGAAATCGCCATACTATAATAGTCAAGCGGAGCGCCCAATCCATAAATGCAAGACACAGAAGCCACCACAATGACATCACGACTCTCGCACAAAGCACCTGTTGCTGAGTGGCGGAGTTTGTCTATCTCATCATTGATAGCAAGGTCCTTTTCGATATAGGTATCAGTGGTCGGAATGTATGCCTCAGGCTGATAATAATCATAGTATGATACAAAATATTCTACCCTATTGTTTGGGAAAAATTCTCTAAATTCGTTACAAAGTTGTGCGGCAAGTGTTTTGTTGTGTGCAATAACAAGAGCAGGTCTACCTAGCTCTTTGATAACATTTGCCATAGTAAAAGTTTTACCACTTCCGGTTACGCCAAGCAAAACTTGGGTACGCAAACCGTCATTGATACCTTCTACCAGTTTGGTTATTGCTTGCGGTTGGTCACCACAAGGCTTGTATTTTGAATGAAGCTCGAACATCAACCACCTGCGATTGCAGTGATTATCTTTGTCAAAATAAATGATGCGATAACACCGGCAACGGTCAAAAGAATTTTGAATTTTATAGCTCGCTTTTCTGCTGCAATTTGTCTAGAAAACTCGTACCCAGCCTGTTGAAGTGTTATACAATAATATAAATTACCTTTTTTTTCTGTTTCTATGACCTCGAAATAGCCTTCAGTAGCCAGCAATTTTAAGCTAGGAGCCAACTCTTCTCTTGTAAAAGTCAACTTGTAAGGAATTTCTTCAAGCAAATCAATAGGCGATACGATACATACTCCGTCCTTGTCGATTGCTTTGTTATAAATTACTTTCATTAGTGCTTTGGTTTTTTTGTTCAACATTATGCACCTACCACGTTCAATATTGCATACAATATGCCACCGCCGATAAGTCCACCCAATATACCGCCCAAAAATCCAACAATCCAATTCTTGAAGTCGAGTTTTCTAGCAGTTTTTTTGCGTGGAATAACAGCTACAATTCTTCCGTCATTATCCTTGACGACTTGGCTTGATGTAGAGCCTTGTTCGTTGAGCACTTTGAAGTCATCTACAATCAAGCTAGCCTTGTCAGTGAGAGCAAAACAAATCTCTTGCTCATCTGAATATTTGATGTCTGCACAACCATTGATTTTGAGTTGGCGAAAATACTTCTTGCAAGTGTCAACGTCCAACCCTTCTTTCAGCTCGGCAAGTTCGCCCCATTCCTTGACAAAATAGCCTCGTGAAGAAATGGAGTCGGACAATGCCGCCAAAAAATCAATAGCTTCGTTTGTGAGCATTATTTTTCTACCCTGATGAGATTTTCTACACTAGCAACATTCTTGAGTGCACCAATCTCTTCGATAGCTTTTTTCATTGCGTTTTCATGAGTCTTGTGAGTTACGAATACCAATGGAACAATCTCGTTGTGTCTGTCTTGTCTCATTTGGGAGATAGACACGCCGTACTTGGTGAAAATGCTGGTAATGTCAGCCAAAACGCCTGGCACATCTCTAACGTTGAGGCGGAGATAATATTCGCTCTCGAAGTCAGCAATGATGTCATCTTTAGTCATATTGTTGTTCATTTCGCTGTATCTAGCGTGCACTTCTTGTCTTGCACAGAACACAACGTCACTCACGATAGCACTACCTGTAGGCAAAGCACCTGCACCACGACCGTAAAGCATAATATCGCCTACCGCATCACCCACAACGAATACCGCATTGAACGCATCGTTTACGTTGGCAAGTGGGTGATTTTTGGACAAGAATACTGGGTGAACTCTTGCTTCAATTTTGCCGTCTTTTTGTTTGGCGATAGCAAGAAGTTTTACAACATAGCCAAGTCTTTTACCGATTGCAATATCTTCAGCGGTAATCTTGGTCATACCTTCTCTGTAGATAAGGTCAACTGGAAGTCTTTTGTTGAAAGCAAGGCTTGACAAAATACTAAGTTTGTAGCTAGAGTCATAACCTTCTACGTCAGCCACTGGGTTAGCTTCTGCATAACCGAGAGCTTGAGCGTCCTTCAAAACTTCAGCATAATCAGCGCCGTCCTCTGTCATCTTAGAAAGAATATAGTTGGTTGTACCATTGATAATGGCTTTGATTTCCAAAATATTGTTGGCTTGCATAGCTTGAGTCATTGTTCTGATAATTGGCATACCGCCGCCAGTAGTAGCTTCATAGTACAAGCCTGCGCCTGTCTTAGCAGCAACTTTTTCTAGCTCAGGCCAGCTCTTGCAGAACATTTCTTTGTTGGAAGTTACAATGCTCTTGCCAGCTTCCAATGCTTTGAGCAAAAATGTTTTTGCAGGCTCAAGTCCGCCCATACATTCAACAACAATGTCAACCTTTGGATTGAGAGCAATCTCGTCCATGCTACCTGCAAGGGTAGACAAATCAAGACCTAGATCCAAAACTTTTTGCTTGTTGAGATCGAGTACAGCCACAACTTCACAGTCTACGCCGTATTCTTCCTTAATTCTTTCTCTACGCTCCATCAAGATTTGGCATGTGCCGCCGCCGACAACGCCCAATCCCAATATTGCTACACCAACTTTTTTCATATATTTCTCCTTTGACAAATTGTTAGTCAATTTGATTTTTATTTATATCGTAAATAATTTTTAGACCTTTGAGTGTGAGATATCTGTCCACCACGTCGATAGTATTAGTATCGTCCGAATCGGTGATAAGTGCGCTAAGTCCGCCTGTTGCAATGACTTTTGCATTCTCTTCCCCCATCTCAGCTTTGAACTTTCGCACAATGTTTTGCACCAGTCCGATAAAGCCGAATACTATACCTGACTGCATATTGCCTGCTGTTGTTTTGCCTATGGCTGAGCTAGGAGTGATAAGCTCGACATTTGGGAGCTTGGCAGTGTTGTTGACAAGTGATTTTAGACTTGTCTTGATACCAGGTGCGATACAACCACCCAAAAATTCTCCTTTGGCAGAGATAGCATTGAACGTTGTCGCAGTGCCAAAATCCACCACTATACATGGACCACCATAAATGCGGTAAGCAGCCACAGAGTTAACTATGCGGTCTGCTCCCACCTCTTGGGGATTGATATATTTGATATTGAGTCCTGTCTTGATACCAGGTCCAATGACGATAGGCTTTTTGCCCAGATAGTATTCGCACGCTCTCTCGAAAGTATAGTTGAGCGATGGTTGGACTGATGACACAATAATGCCCTCGAAGTCGCCCTTGCCTATACCGTGTTCTACACACAGATTTCGCATGTGGATACCAATCTCGTCCGAAGTCCTTGGCACTGACACCGACAATCTCCAAGATTCGATGAGTTTGTCGCCGTCATACACGCCCAACTTTATATTTGTATTTCCTATATCAATAACCAAAATCATTTATGCTTTTGATACCACCTTGTCTAGTTTTTTGAGTGCAAACACAATCGCTGGAACTATGATTGGGAATGCGATAACCTCTATCACAAAATTAACACTGAACAATCCTGCAATCCACTTAGCTGAGATAGCTGTTCCGCCGAAAGTTTGTCCGTGGAATAGTAGCAATGCCATGAGTCCAACAAGCAATGTGTTGGTGAGCACTCCGCAAGCTGTTGCAACTACCGAGATTGCTTTTTCTTGAACGATAAGAGAGTTTTTGTTAATCACAACTTCTTTGTCGTCTACCATACCATATTTTGGTTTTAGCAACTTGGTCAACAAGTGATACACGCTCCAACTCACAATTCCTATCATCATTCTTGGAAAAATGCACACGAGCGGATTTTGGAAAACTGGTGCAAGCAATGCCCCTGCTTTGACCGTATACCAAGATATCAAATTGGTGATACCTAGCATCAGGCCAACCAAAATGGTCATTTTGAGATCTTCCATTTGTGCAATGATAAGCACTGGAAGAATCATAAGTCCAAGTGTAACTGGACCGAATGATATTGGCACAAAGTTAAAAATAATGATGAGTGCCAACATAAAGGCTAACAAAGCCAATCTCTTAGATTTTTTCATGTTCTACCTCGCTTGAATTCCCTTCGGATATCCATCTAGTAATAATGTATTTTTCAAGTATCCAATCAAAAAGTATCGGTACTTAGCAACATTATAACAAGAAAGTCACCATTTTTCAAGCGATATTCATAAATATATTTATAATACTTTTATTATTGTCACCAAAATCAGCCAATATAGAACTGCCAAAACAAAGCGGTTGCCAAATAACACAAAATTCCTATCTCTATACACATTTGAGCTGCACAAAGAGTGTCGCACCTCAGTACCCACACCCCAATCACGAACAAATAAACTATGAGTGCAAAGAGGAAAATCACCCCAATCCTTGGGCTTTTAAAATACCAAAAAACTACAAAATAAGCTATCCAAAACAGCTCTGACAAGACGAGCAAACAGACTTTAATTTTGTTCACTCTCTCCAAAACTGCCCTTGTCAGCACAAAAATATGCGTGCAATAAATGAGCGTCCACCACACCGACATAGCTGTCAAACTCGGCACGAATACAGATCTGTCCAAGTTCTCATACCAGCTGGTGTCAACCTGCAAGTACGAGCAAATTGTCGCCACCAACACCACCAAAAACATTGATATTCCGCACGCCCACAAAAACTTGATAAATCTCATATCACATATATTTTATGGGGCTTTTGCTCATATTATAACGATTATCCAAACCACCAAATCACGCCAACACTCGCCCATATACCATACGTTGCACAAAAAAACAACCCCAAGGTTGTTCTTTCTATTTTGTTTGATTGTCGTTTTCGCTTGTCATAGTGGCATCATCACTCGTTTTTTCTCGCTGTTTTTTGAGATAAAAGTGATAGTTTATTGCGTCCCAAGATATATCAATCACGGCGGTTGGAAGCAACACAAAAAGGCTAAGTTTCCAATACATATCACGATAAATGGCAATACACATCACCCACAACATGAACATAACAAAGGTGATAATGTACTTCCAAATCTTATATGGTAGAGGCTTGATTGACACACTCAGCCACCAAGTGAAAAAATTGTATTTCATAGATTTATTATATGTATTTTCTCGCCAAAAGTCAATGTTTTTGCTCCATTGCGTGGAACAAGTCCACGCAATGGAGTATGTATCAAAGACAACCGCAACAACACATCACCGCAAGTGCAGGCAAAATGCAACAGCAACAGTTACTTGTTGCCACATTTGCTGCAGTTGGCTCAGGTTCTACGGTTGTATTGTTGCAACCACAGCCACAACATAGCATCATCATAATGATGAGCAGACAACAACAGCATTTGTTACCGCCAAAGCAATTCATTTTCTCCCCTCCTTTTGATATTCTACTCTACGATATGACCAAAAGGCTTTTTGTGTTACTCGATTTTCTTTGACTTTTATTACACAAGCTATTATAATGTTTGTATTACCAACAGAATACGCAAGCCAGCGTATATCAAAAGGAGTAAAAATGGCTAAATTAACTATGGAAAAATTGGTAGCATTGTGCAAGAGCCGTGGCTTCATCTTTTCAGGAAGCGAAATTTATGGTGGTCTTGCCAACACTTGGGACTACGGCCCTCTCGGTGTAGAACTCAAAAACAACGTCAAGAAAGCTTGGTGGAAAAAATTCGTCCAAGAAAATCCACTCAACACAGGTCTTGATTGTGCTATTTTGATGAACCCTAACGTTTGGGTAGCAAGCGGACACGTAGGCGGTTTCAGTGACCCACTTATGGACTGCAAAGATTGTCATTCTCGCCACAGAGCCGACAATCTTATCGAAGACTTCAACGCTCGCAAAGGTATCGAACTCAACATTGCAGGTTGGAGCAACGAACAAATGGAACAATATATCATCGACAACAAGATTCCTTGCCCTGTTTGTGGCAAGAGCAACTTTACTGGTGTTAGACAATTCAACCTTATGTTCAAGACTTTCCAAGGTGTAACCGAGGACAGCAAGAATACAGTATATCTCAGACCAGAGACTGCCCAAGGTATTTTTGTCAACTTTGCCAACGTTCAAAGATCTACTCGTGCAAAGATTCCTTTCGGAATTGCCCAAATTGGTAAGTCTTTCCGTAACGAAATCACACCGGGCAACTTCACTTTCCGTACCCGTGAATTTGAGCAAATGGAGCTAGAATTCTTCTGCAAACCTGATACAGACCTCGAGTGGTTCGCATATTGGAAAGAATTCTGCAAGAATTGGCTACTCGAGCTTGGCATCAAGGAAGAAAATCTAAAACTCCGTGACCACGATCAAGAAGAGCTTTCATTCTATTCTAAGGCAACCACCGACTTTGAGTTTTTGTTCCCATTCGGTTGGGGCGAGCTTTGGGGCATTGCAGATCGTACCGACTATGACCTCACCCAACATATCAAGACTAGTGGAAAGAACCTCGAATATTCTGACCCTGTGACAGGCGAAAAATATGTTCCTTACGTCGTTGAGCCATCTCTCGGTGCAGACAGAATGGTACTTGCATTCCTATGCAACGCTTACGAGGAAGAAGAACTCGAGAACGATACTCGTGTCGTACTCCACTTGCACCACGCACTTGCACCATACAAAGTTGCAGTACTTCCACTCCAAAAGAAAGCCCTTGGCGAAAAGAGTGAAGAAATTTACCGTATGCTTTGCAAAAAATTCCCAACTACTTACGATGAAACAGCAAGTATTGGCAAGAGATACCGCAGACAAGATGAGATTGGTACTCCATTCTGCGTAACCGTTGACTTTGACACTCTCGAAGACAACATGGTAACAGTTAGAGAGCGTGACTCTATGGCACAAATCAGACTTCCAATCGATGGATTGGTAGAATACCTAGAGAAAAATCTCCAATACTAATCTTCACATCAAACAAAATTTTAGGGATAACAATCAAGTTATCCCTATTTTTTATTTTGGTGAATTATACTATCAAGTGCAACACCCAATAAAAAAGTTAGTTCATACAAAATCTGCTGTATAATGTAATTACCACAAAACAAAAAA
>CAMFVQ010000013.1 GCA_945992255.1 uncultured Clostridia bacterium | reverse complement strand
AAAAAAACTAATAATCAAATGAGCAAACTTTTCAAGCCCAAACAGCAAAAGAAAACGACTTGCAAAAGACTGCCCCTTAGCAAGCGAAGTGGCTTGCGGTAGCGTAGCGAAAGCAAGCTGATAGGGATTGATAAGTCCAGCCTACATTTGTTTAATATTCTCTAGGCACGAATATTTTTTGTCCCAAAAACACATTGTCTATTTGGTTGTATGCCTCGATTGTAGCCCTATCCACGCCAAAAGCCACGGCAATTTTATCCAAAGTATCGAATGGTTGAACGACATATTCCTGGCCATTCATCTCTTCGATTATCAGCCGTTGTCCCACATAGAGCTGACTGCTCGTCAACTCGTTCAGTTCCACCAGCCTATTTTCTGTCATCTTACATTCCATGCACAATTGTTGCATTGTGATAGGTCTATCAATTCGCTTTACATATCTTCTCATATCCACTACCTATTATATTTGCCTGTCCGCCCAAATATAATTGAGTATGAGAAAATTGGTCAAAGCATTCGCCGTGGTGACAATCTTGTCTTGTGTCACAAGGTTCATATCATTTTTGTTCAAGATTTTTTTATCACGCACATTGGGAGCAGAAATCCTTGGCGTATACCAAATAACCTTTTCGCTGTTTGCACTATTTTTGTCGGTCGCAAGCTCAGGCATACCTGTCACTCTATCTCGAATGACCGCCGAAGCAAATTCGTTGTCCAACAAGTCTGCAATCAATTCACTATTCAGCACTGCACTGCTTCTCAGTATGATGATAAGCGGTATCATAGTTACCACAATAATATGTTTTCCGAGCATTTTGGCACACCTTTTCACCGACAAACGCTGTATAAAACTCTTTTGGATAATGTCCCCAATGCTCATCACATCAACGCTATATTCAGTTGTTCGTGGTTGGTTTTGGGGCAAAAAACAATTCTTCATCTTCTCGGTGACCGAACTTTTGGAAGAAATCATCAAGGTTATTTTGACCACAATTTTGTTGCTTACAGGCATATTCCATATCACCAAATTCTACTCCTATGCCGTTGCAATGTTGCTTACCGACATCGCCATAACAATCATACTTTTTCTTTGCTTTTTCCGCAATGGTGGGCGTATGGGCAAACCGCTCTATGTTGCCAAGGTTGTCAGATCATCGACTCCGCTCACTATAACTCGCATTTTCGGCTCGCTTATGTCCACTTTTTTGTCGCTGTGTATTCCCATGTTGCTCACCACCAAATGCGGATTTAGCACCCCAGAAGCTACCGCCCAATTCGGCAGAGCAAGCGGAATGGTTATGCCACTCATTTTCACTCCGTCAAGCATAGTCGGCTCGCTTGGTGTAGTCCTTATTCCTGAGATTGCCAGCAATGCTTTTACATCTTCCACCGACACAATCCGCCAAAAAATCGGCAATGCAATAGAATTTTCGTGCATAGTAAGCTGTTTTTTCTTTGTAGTTTTCTCTTCTTGTGGCAAAAACTTTGCAAGCATTTTGTACAATGATGCCTTAGCCGGCGAATACCTTGCCAAGACAAGCATTTTGATGATTCCTATGTGTGTCAACTCGATTACAATCAGCATTCTCAACTCTCTTGGCAAAGAAACCCAAACTTTCCTAAGCCATATCGTATGCTGTGTTGTACTTGCCATTGTCACACTTATCACGCCCAAATATCTCGGAATTTTCGCTTATTTTGTTTCGCTTTTTGTATTCCACACATTGGGTTGCGTCATCAATTTGACATTGCTTACCAAGCATATTGGTATGCCCAACAACACGCTCTCCCACTCCCTGTCCGCACTCATTGCATCGCTAGGTCTTGGGCTTTGTATGGTCAGCGTCAGCGACCTTATCACCACCAAATGCGGAATTTATCTGTCGATTGTCATCTCGTCAGCTGTCGCAAGCATTGTATATATTCTCTTTTTGTCGGCTACGAAAATTGTCAATATCAAAGTTTTTCGCCAAAAAAATAAGCCGACAGGTCATAGGATGTTTTGACCTTCGGCTTAGATTGTGATGATTGATTAGTTATTGTCGCAGTTTGTGGTATTTTCACTGCCAGCTGCTGAGAATGCAAGTTCTTGTTTTCTTTTAGCTTTGGCTTGTTTTAGTTTTTGCTCATCTGCCAAATACTTTTTGAAAATCACTCTTCGACAAGGCTCGAATACAGCCATTGTCAAGCACATATTGATGAGAGATACGAGCAATTGTTTTGGAAGTCTTGCCCAAAGATATACCCAAAATGTTTTAGTTTTGCCCTTAGAATAAGAATACACATACCACAATGTCAAGGTGTTGATGAACATTGTACTAACAAGCAAACAAAGCACATACGAAATCAATATTTTGAGATAAGGATTTAGCTTAGGGATTTTGCCTACAAGTCCAGGAATAAGTCCAAGCATAGCGGAAGCCAATGTAATTGTTGGAAGCCAAGGACCTTTCGGAGAGATCAAACAACCTAGCAAGTCGCCAAGTGTGCCAACCAAAAGTCCTGAGATAGGTCCACAAATGTATCCTGCAAAGAAAGCTGGAATATATGCGAATGAGAGTGCAAAACTTTGAACTGGGAACCAAGTAAAAACGTTTGCAATAGTCGCAAGTGCCACAAAAACAGCAGTATATGCTATTTTTCGAGTGTAAAAATTCTCTTTTGTCATAAAAAAACCTCCATATTTTAGAGGTCCATTGAAAATAAAAATTTGCAACGGACGCAACCCAATATCGCAAGCTTTTGCTTTTCGTATGTGAGCAACATCCCATCTCACATCACTTAACGCATTGAGTTTACTCTGCTACTTGTATAGTAGCACATTGTGGCATATTTTGCAAACAAAACACTGCATATTTTCAACATTTTTACCCACTATAGTGGTATGCTAATAGTTTTTGTAAGAGCCGTGCTCATATATTTTTTCTTGCTCATCGCAATGCGACTGATGGGCAAAAAACAACTTGGAGAATTGCAACCATTCGAGTTCGCAATATCGCTTGTTGTCGCTGAGCTTGCCTGCATACCAATGTCTGATACCCAAGTGCCAATCGTGTATGGACTTGTTCCGATTTTCACCTTGCTGATACTCGAATATGTCATCACCAAGATTGTCAAGCACTCTGTCAAAATGCGAAAACTCATCAACGGCAAGCCTGTCATAGTCATCAATCCCCAAGGCATTGACTATGATGCCATATCCAGCCTTGATATGACCATTCACGACATACTTGAAGCCATTCGCTCCAAGTCGTATCTCACACCAGCCGACATACATTTTGCCATTGTCGAAACCAACGGCAATGTATCCGTCATACCCAAGTCCGCCTCAGCTCCTGCCACTTTGGGCGACCTAAAAATCACCAAAGACCAACCTGTTATACCTTTTACTTTGATATGCGAGGGCAAAATATTGCAAAACAACATTGCAGAGTCAGGACTTAGCCAAGATGCCATAGACAATTTGCTATCTCGCCACAATCTCCGACCAAAAGATGTGCTTTTACTGTCTGTTACCACCGACAATGAGTATTATCTCCAACCCATACACGCCCCATATATCGTGGGCAATCTATGCGAGGTAACACAATGAAAAAACTCATTCTCATAGTATCAATATTGCTTGTTATAGTCATCGCAGGCTCTATCGAACAAGTGCATATTTGCAAGACCTTGGACGAATTGGAACTGCGAGCAGACACCATATATTCTCAGCTCCAAGCCGAACAATACGATGATGCTCTCCAGTCAACCAGCGACCTATCTATTTGGTGGGAGAGAGAGCGTGACCAGCTAGAATTTTTGTGTCCCAACACGGACATCAAAGAAATCTATCGAGAAATTGGCGAGTTGCAAGGCTCTCAATTAGCTACAATGTACGATGACTCTATCACCAGAGCCAACGTGCTAAAATATATGGCAAAGAACACCAAGAACTTGCTAAAATTCAAGTTGAAAAATATATTGTAGTTCTTCTTTGCACAAAAAAGTCGATACGTATCGACTTTTTTGTGCAA
>CAMFVQ010000012.1 GCA_945992255.1 uncultured Clostridia bacterium | reverse complement strand
CTCAGTTTTATTCCAGCCCAAGGGCTTACATAAAACAGCTCCCTTTACACAAGGCAGCCGTTTTCAAATGTTATTGCTTCGCAAATGGACTTAGTTCCCTCAGAGCGACAACCGCAAGGCTCCGTGTCGCTCAGCTCCCCTTACTAAGGGGCAGCCGTTCATAAGGATAAATTTCACCAACTTTGGCTGCGTTGCATAGTTTGATAGGGGGTGGATATGAGCGATGAAGAACTTTTGGCTAGGGTAATTCAATGCGAGGCAGGGGGCGAGGGGGAAGATGGAATGAAAGCTGTGGCAACTGTCATAGTCAACCGCCTCACCGAAACCAAGGGCGAATATGGGCGACAAAATACGCTTGGCGATGTCATCTTTGCGCCAGTCCAATTCGATTGCGCAAGAGAGAGCATAAGGGGCAAATACAATCCGCAAAACATATACAATATGCGACCTGAGCAAGTGCATTATGACATTGCACAATGGGCGCTTGGGGGCAACAAATTGCCTATTGTGTCCAAGGCTTTGTGGTATTTCAATCCATATAAACCTAGTTGTAAGACCAATTTTCCCAACAACTCCGGCGAGTTTGCTATCCGCATAGGTGAACATTGCTTTTATATTCCGACCAACGCATATTATAAGACTTAAGGGGGTATTATGACCAATCAAACAATAGTTGTTCCACGTGATGATTTCTCAGGGGAGGTGTACAACGGCTCTTTCCAAAAGATTTTGTCTATGAATCTCAACCAATATGTTATCTGTGACTTTTTGGTAGGCACCAACAACATAGTCAGCAAGGCAGGCTTGCTATATGCCGTGGGCGAAAAAACGATAGTGTTGTATCAACAAAGTATTGATGCTTACATAGTGTGTGACATATTCAATATCAAGTTCGTGTCGTTCATCGACCAAACAAGGTCGCCACAAGGTCAAACCAACAGGACAGCCAATCGCACAGGTATGATGAGATGAAAAAAGGCTAACGATTTCGTTAGCCCTTTCGATTGTTGTGATAAATAAGTTGTTATCTTTCTTCTCGATAGTAGTTGACTCCGCAAGCGGTAGGTTGGACACCTTCCTTTTTCTTGCCGATAGAGTTGATGATGATAACAAGTGCTGTGATGACAAATGGTAGCATTTTGTAGAACTCGACAGGGATTTTGTTGAGCCAGCCGAGAGCGGTAGGGAATGCGTTGGCAAGAATGCTTACTTGAGATTGGAGAGCAATCAACAATCCGAACAAGAATGAGCCACCTATTGCACGAGCAGGCGACCAACTTGCAAAGATTACGAGTGCAACCGCTATCCAGCCGTAACCGCCAATCCAGTTGTCGTTCCAAGTGCCGATGTTGATAATCATTGCCATATAAAGACCGCCAAGTCCCATTATGCCAGAGCCAATGGTGTTGTTGATATAACGAGTGCGGTCAACGTTGATACCTACGCTGTCGGCAGCGCCTGGATTTTCGCCCACGGCACGCATTCTTAGTCCTGCTTTGGTCTTGAACATAAATACCCAAGCGATGATTGCTACGATGATTGAGATATATACAAAAATGTTGTAATTGAAGAGCAATTCTCCAAGCACAGGGATATTCCTAAGTCCTGGGATACCATTGCTAGCTACAGCATGAGTCAATTCTTCGGACATTGCAGGGAATTTGCCTTTTGTTTTGAGTGTTTGACCAATGAGTTGGCATAGACCTACGCCAAAGATTGTCATCGCAAGACCTGTTACATTTTGGTTGGCTTTGAGTGTAACTGTCAAGAAAGAAAAGAGCAGTCCGCACAAGCTAGAACACAAGAACGCAACCAACATACCCACAAACAAGCTGTTGGAAGTTGCTCCGGCGATAAAACCGCCGATTGCTCCAATCGCCATTGTGCCTTCTACACCAAGGTTGAGTGAACCTGACTTTTCGGTCAAGATTTCGCCAGTTGTGCCGAATAGGAGTGGCGCTCCAAAGCGGAGAGCAGAAGCTAGTACTGTTACTATTGCCATAAGTCCTTCCATTATTCTTTGCCCTCCTTGTCGTTGTCTGTGACAATCTCATTGATAGATTGGTCGCAAGTCATATTGTTTTCCTCTGTCACCTCGTTATTTTCTTCACCGTTTTCGTTGGTGAGTTGAGGGGTAGAGTCTTTATCTGTATCAGTAGTTGTTTCGGTTGTTGGAGCGGAAGCTTCTTGCAAAGCAAACTTTTTGCGGCGAGTGACTTTGTAGTTGATGAAGAAGTCGAACGCCAAAATGGTGAACAAAATAAGTCCTTGCAACACGTCTGCCATAGCTGCGCTTATGCCCATTGCACTACGAGCCACATTGGAGCCTTGTTCCAAGATGCCCATCAAAATACTTACCACCACGATTGCGATTGGGTTGAGCTTAGCCAGCCAAGCAACGATGATTGCTGTCCAGCCTACGCCGTTGGTAATACCTGTACTCATTGTATGAGAAGCAGCCGAGCCAGTCACTTGCAAAGCGCCTACTAGGCCGATGATAGCAGAGGACAAGA
The DNA here is from genome assembly GCA_945992255.1 of uncultured Clostridia bacterium. Classification (GTDB taxonomy): domain Bacteria; phylum Bacillota; class Clostridia; order Christensenellales; family UBA3700; genus HGM11368. The sequence goes on along the minus strand of CAMFVQ010000012.1, from coordinate 78,953 downwards.
ACATTGTGCGGAGCATAATGCGTTTTACTTTCATACCTGCATATTTTGCGGTATTTGGGCTGTCACCAACTACGCTGATTTGGTAGCCTTGTTTGGTGAATTTTAGATAAATAGCTACGAAAACTACTATTGCGATTGCGATGAATAGTGAAGTGTCAAAAGATAGGTCGCCTATTTTGATTTCACTCAGCCACAAAGCTTTGTCGATAAGCTTAAATGTAGGAATACCATTGCCTGCTGCAATGAAGAATTTTACATTGTTGTTGAGCAAATAGAAAACGATATACAAAGCAATATAGTTGAACATCAATGTAAGCAATGTTTCGTTGGTGTTGAATTTTGCTTTGAAAGCCGCAACGATAAGTCCATATAGACCACCGCCCAAAGTGCCTGAGAGTAGTACAATCAAAATGCCGAGGAAAGATGGCACGCTATCTTTGAGCAAGAGCGAAACGGTGAACGCACTGAGAGCGCCCATCAAGATTTGACCTTCTGCACCGATATTCCAGAACTTCATCTTGAATGCAACAGATAGTCCTATCGAGGTGATGAGTAGCGGAATAATAGTACGAATGAGCAATTTGATATAAATTGGACTTTCGAAACAGCCTGCGAAAACTTTTGCATAGAATTTGAATGGGTCATAACCCAAGCAAGCAACAAATATACCACCTAGCACAAGAGCAGTGAGGACAGCGGCAAGGTTGACAAGAATGCCAAGCCCTTTCTTTTGCTCGGTACGCTTGCTTATTTGGAATAGTGGTTGTCTGACATTATTGTGGGTCATTTTCGCCTCCTTCAACGCTGTCTGTGACTTGTTCGGTTGGGTCTACAATGTTGGAATCTGCTGCAATACCATAGTTCTTGTGTTTGGACTCGCTGAGATCTAGTGAGCCTGTCATCATCAAGCCAAGCTCTTCTTTGGTAGTCTTTTCAGCATGCACCACGCCCATAACTTTGCCGTGGCAGAGTACCATAATCTTGTCGCACAAAGCAAGCAAGACGTCCAAGTCCTCACCAACAAAGAGTATACCAGTACCTTTTTGCTTTTCTTTGTTGAGGATATCATAGATTGCATAAGAAGAGTTGATGTCCAAACCACGCACAGGGTATGCGGTTACGATAACGTTTGGATCGCCATCGATTTCTCTACCTAGCAAAACTTTTTGCACGTTGCCGCCTGACAATCTTCTGACAGGAGTGTCAATAGATGGAGTAACGACTTCCAATTCTTTTACAATGCGAGTAGCTCTCTCTCGAGCAATTTTGCGATTGACGAATGGATTGTACCACTTGTCGCCCATATAGTCTTTCAATATAACGTTGTCTGCGATAGAGAGCGATGGAGCAAGTCCCATACCAAGTCTGTCTTCTGGGATAAAGCTCATGGATATTCCTTTGGCAATAATGGCTTTTGGGGATAGTCCCACAATGCTTTCGCCCTTGTGATTTATCATACCGCTTTCGATATGTCTAAGTCCTGCGATAGCTTCGCAAAGTTCTTTTTGTCCACAACCTGCAATACCTGCCACACCGAGGATTTCGCCACTGCGGATATAGAAGTTGACATTGTCGATTGCCACAGCGCCCTCATCATTCTTGATGCTGAGGTCACGGATTTCGAGCAATGGACCTGCGATGTCTGATTGGACACGATTGATTTGGAGATTAATCTTCTTGCCGACCATCAAGTCAGTAAGTTGTTGGATAGAAGTTGACTTGGTGTCAACAGTATCGATATATTCTCCTTTACGCATGATTGCAACTCTGTCACTTATCTCTTTTACTTCGTTGAGTTTGTGAGTGATAATGATGATAGAGTGACCATTTTCTTTCATCTTTTTGAGTATAGCAAAGAGCTTTTGAATTTCTTGCAAAGTTAGTACAGCGGTAGGCTCATCGAGAATGATAGTCTTTGCACCATAATACAAAACTTTGACAATCTCGAGTGATTGCTTTTCGCTCACGCTCATTTCGTAGACCTTTTTGTTTGGGTCTATATCAAAGCCAAACTTTTCGATGATTGACTTGATTTTTTTATTTCTACTTGGTGCGAGGAAAGCATTGGCGATATGATAGCCCATTGCTTTGAACACAAGTCCAAGTTGTTTTCCAAATCTATTGAATTTTGACTTGAAGGTATTGTCCTCAAGCTCTATGTTGTGCAACTTTTCTTTCAAGTTGTAGGTAGGGGTATCCACACCCATCCAAATATTGTCTGCACAACTAAAAATGTCCACCAACTTAAAATGTTGATGAACCATACCAATTCCGAGTTTTTTGCTGTCTTCCGGAGATTGGATAACGACTTCTTGACCATTGACGAATATCTGTCCGGCGTTTGGTTTGTATATGCCTGACAACATATTCATAAGTGTAGTTTTGCCACTGCCATTCTCACCAAGCAAGGAGAGAATCTCCCCTTGCTCTAATGTGAGATTGACGTTTTTGTTTGCAACTACACTACCAAATGTTTTTGTAATATTCCTTAGTTCGATAGCGTAATTTGACATAAATTGTTCCTAATTATTTGTTTTCAGCTGGAAGAGCTGGACCGTTTACACCAGCAACCCAATATTTCATATCGCCAGTGATGTTTGCAACTTCAACTTTGCCAACAGCAGTGCCATCAGCTTTCTTAAGTACTCTGTCAACTTCCTTAACATGCCAAGTGCCATCAACATTCTCGAAAGAGAGTGCCTTGTCAGAGAATACGTCCCAAGCATCTAGGTTTTTCAATTTGCCTTCTGCAAGTTTAAGGATAGCAGCAGTATCTGGGTCAACTTTAGAAGAGAGTTCAGCAAGACCGAACAAATCATCAGCAAAGCTACCATAGTAGTTGCCGAAAGCCTTCCAAGCATCGAGGCTGATGAACTTGCCTTCAGCGTCAAAACACTTCATAGCTTCTCTAACAGCAGCGGTGTAGTAAACGCCCCAATGCCAAACAACAGAAGTCAAGCAAGAGTCATCACCGATAGCTTTACGCATATCAGAGTTGTAACCGATAGAGAATTTGCCGGCAGCTTTTGCAGCAGCAGGTGGGTTTTCTGTATCGCAGTGTTGAGCGATAACTTCGCAACCATCTTTGAGAAGTGCTTCAGCATAAGCAGTTTCGTTGGTTGGGTCGAACCAAGAGTTCAAAGTTTTAACTTCAACAGTAGCATTAGGATTTACAGCTTGTACGCCAAGAGCGAAAGCATTGACACCGCTAGAACATTCTGCAATGTTAAGTCCGTGAGCAGCAACATAACCGAGCTTGCCACCTTGGCTAGCTTTCAAACCTGCAACAATACCGCTGAGGTATCTAGCTTGGTAGATACGACCAAAGTAGTTGTTCATGTTTCCTGGCTCGCCTTCACCGAAAGTATCCAAATAACCTGTACCATGAGAGAATACAACTTGTGGATTCTTAAGAGCAGCTTCTTTCATACCATTCATATAACCAAAGCTGGTACCGATGATCATATTGCAACCTTGTGCAAGAAGCTCTTCGATAGCTGCATTGATTTGTTGAGAGTTGGTATCATCGATGCTATCTTTGATGACAACTTGGCTATCTTTTAGACCAAGTTCTTTCTTCATAGCCTCGATACCTTGTTGGTGAGCGTAGGTGTAACCAGAAGTAGAGCTTACTGGGTTGATGTGAAGTACGCCAACTTTGAATTCTTTTGTGTCGTTAGAGCAAGCGGTAAAGATACCGAAGCAACCAACGATCATTACTACTACGAGTAGTGTTGCGAAAAGTTTTTTCATTTTTATCCTCCTGACCCCTGTGGGGTAATTTTTTACAATAAAAAAGGGCATAACAATTTATTATGCCTAGTCTTGACTAAAAGTTATTCCGCTCTTAGTATCCATGCTCTCGATTTTTGCGAGGGAGCATAGTTTTATTCCTTTTTCTCTGATTGTTTTTCCGCCATCTTGGAAGGCTTTTTCTATTGCGATTGCACCACCGCACACGGTAGCACCTGCTTGTTTGACAAGGTCCACAAGCCCAATAAAAGCTGCGCCGTTGGCAAGGAAGTCGTCCACTATGAGTACTCTGTCATCACAGCTGAGATAGTCTTTGCACACTCTGACGTCGTATGTAGTTGCGTGTGTGTAAGAATACACAGGGGTAGAGTAAATGTCGCCAGATAGATTTTTTGTTTGGCTCTTTTTTGCAAAAACCATAGGAACGTTCATTTCCATAGCTGCTGCAATAGCGATTGCGATACCGCTTGCCTCGATTGTCAAAACCTTGGTCACGTGGTCATCTTTGAAAAGTCTAGCAATTTCTTTGCCAATCTCTTTCATCAAGGTTGTATCGATTTGATGATTGAGAAAGTTGTCAACTTTCAGCACATTGCCGTCAAGAATTCTGCCACTTTCTACAATTTTTTGTTCAAGAAGTTTCATACTATCTCCATAAAAAAATTATATATCTATTTTACCTAAAATTTATATTTAAGTCAAACTTTTTTACCCCATTTCGACATTATTCTACACAATTTACAATATCGATTGGAATGCATATCCCCAAAATGCCAAAAAATACAAGATAGGAGGCACTTTGGGCAGCCTGCAAACGGATAGCAAAGACATATTGATAAAATATTATATAATATTTGAATAGGGGAGCGTGTTGTGTTATAATAGCACTATGGACAAAGAATTTATCAACAATTTGCCGCCTGCTTTTGCGGCAAGAATGCAATCAATGCTTGGGGAAGAATACCCAGACTTTTTGGAGTGCTATGACTGTAATAATTTTACGTCACTCCGTATCAACACACTCAAAACGAGTGTAGAGCAAGGCGTGCAAAAACTCCAAAAATTGGCTGGTCTTGGCGAGAAAGTAGATTGGTGCGACAGCGGATTTTACTATGACAAAGCTGTGCGCTATGGCAAGCACCCCTACCACGAGGCAGGCTTGTATTATATTCAAGAGGCAAGCGCTATGTCGGTGGTCGAGAGTATTGGTATAGATGAGGGCGACTATGTGCTTGACCTATGTTCTGCCCCTGGTGGTAAGGCAACTCACATAGCTTGCAAGTTGGGAGGCTCAGGGCTTCTTGTAGCCAACGAATATGCCTCATCTCGCAGCAAAATTTTGTCCCAAAATATCGAAAGAATGGGCATATCCAACTGCATTGTAACCAACAATTCGCCCCAAGAATTGGAGGATAATTGGCAAGAGTTTTTCGACAAAATCGTGGTCGATGCACCTTGCTCAGGCGAGGGAATGTTCCGCAAAAACGCTCAAGCGGTGGACGAGTGGAGCGAACAAAATGTGCAAATGTGTGCAACTCGCCAACTTGCTATATTGGAATCCGCCTACAAGATGCTCAAAGCAGGTGGCAAAATGGTCTATTCGACATGTACATTTTCTGCCCAAGAGAACGAGCAAGTGGTGGAAGAGTTTTTGTCACGACACAGCGATATGAAGATTGATCTCAGCCTAAGGCAATTCAGCCCTGCACGAGTGCAATGGACAAAGAACGGACTGGCGGACATTGTCAAGGCTCAGCGACTTTTTCCTCACCATATCAAGGGCGAAGGACACTTTGTGTGCGTGCTTGCCAAAGAGGGTGATGGCAGCGTGCCTCGCAAGTCCAAACAAACTAAGCCAAACAAAAATATGCTCAAAATCTATGAGGAGTGGGCAAAACAAAATCTCAATGTATCTCTCACTCCCAACATATGCTTTGGCGATAATTTGTACTATTTGGACGCCTCTGTTCCCAATCTTGACAAGGTCAAAGTCTTGCGTTGTGGATTGCACCTAGGTCAAATCAAAAAGGATAGATTCGAACCGTCGCACTCACTTGCAATGTATTTGCACCCAAATCAAGCAAAGCAGGTCATCGACTTGCCTAGTGACAGCAAAGAGATATTCGATTATTTTCAAGGCAACGCAGTCAGCACGGACGCCAAGGGTTGGTGTCTTGTATGTGTGGACGGACTGAGTTGTGGTTGGGCAAAAGCCGATGGCTATATGGCGAAGAACCATTATCCAAAGGGACTTAGGCGAGATATAAGGCTCTAGATAGCCAAAAAGTCGATACATATCGACAAAATGCAGGAGATATTATGCAAAACAACATTCCAAATATAGTAGTCTTAGACGGCAACGCAGTCAATCCTGGCGACATAAGTTGGGAGCCAATTTCGAGCATTGGGTCGTTTACTTTGTATCCACGAAGCACCCAAGAGCAAGCTATCGAAAGGGCAAAAAATGCGGATATTGTCATCAACAACAAGGTCAAGCTCGATGAGTATGTTCTCAGCCGACTTCCTCATGTGAAGTATATTGGGCTTTTGTCCACAGGCTATGATGTGGTGGATATAGAATATGCCAAATCAAAGGGTATTGTGGTGTGCAATGTGCCTGCATATTCTTCCCGATCGGTTGCCCAACTGACCATTGCTTTGCTACTCGAACTGGTGATGAATGTGGGCGGTCACAGCCAATCCGTTCATCAAGGTGATTGGGCAAAGTGTCCTGATTTTTGCTATTGGCTAGGCGACATAATAGAGCTGGACGGCAAGACAATAGGTTTGGTAGGCTATGGCTCGATTGGCAGATATGTTGCCAAGATTGCTCGCAGTTTAGGTATGAGAGTGCTTGCATACAACCGCAGTGGACAGGTAGATGAAAATGCCCAATATGCACCGCTAGACAAGCTTTTGGCAGAGAGTGACATCGTAAGTTTGCATTGTCCGCTCAACGAGGACAGCAGGCAAATGATTGGCAGTACGGCATTGTCTAAGATGAAAGAGGGTAGCTATCTCATCAACACGGCAAGGGGCGGACTGGTGGTCGAAAAGGACGTCGTGGAGGCGTTGGATAGTGGCAAGCTTGCAGGCTATGCCGGTGATGTGCTTGCACAAGAGCCACCAAGCGTTGGCAACATTCTTGCGGGTCACCCAAAAGCGGTGATAACTCCACATATTGCTTGGGCGAGCGTGAGTGCAAGAGAGCGATTGCTTGGTGTGGCAAGCCAAAATATCAAGAGCTTTTTGGCAGGTAAGCCTATCAATCAAGTCAACTGACAAGACTATATATGCGTGCGACTAAGTGGCGATGTAATATGCAAAAGCCAAAGGTGTTTTGCACCAAATAAGTAGCCTCAAATGCCGATTGGGGGTTGACAAAAAAACTCGTTTATATTTATAATATTATTGTATGAAAAGACATTTTATTGCGACATTTACAATATTGTTGGCAGTCATCATTTCAGCGATTGGAATGGTGGCTTTTGTATCTTATTTTGACACTGCTGATGAGGGTAATCTTGCGATTGGGGGAGCTGCTGTTTACACTTCTCCACATTCGGACAGCGTACAGACAGCGAAAATGGACGCCTCTGCCACCAAATTGACTCCTAAGTTTTATGCACTTGTCAATGGTAAAGAGGGCAAGATAAGATATGATTTTCCAAATGATAAACTTGTATATAGCGGAATTTTGAACAAGGCTGATTATCGTGTTGAGTGGGAAGAAGATTCCAACTTGGTGGTAGATTATTCGCTAAAATATTATGACAAAGAAGGCAATGAACTTCCAGAAGAAGAAGGAGATAGAAAACCTTGGAAAGCAGGCACTTACACAATAGAAGTCGTTGTCAACGACCCTGCATATTACGTAGAGCCTACCCAAAGCAAATGTGATATGACTATCACTCCGTTTGTGTGTCACTTAGAGAGCGTGTCAGCCACCACCAAAGTTTATGATGGCTTGTATTTTAATCCCAATATCAAATTCAGAGAATCAATTTTGCCTGACAACAAGGCATACAAGATAAGCTATTATCAAAAAGTTGGCAACAGCTATCAAGCAATTGTTGGACAGACTATCAATGTTGGCGAATACAAGGTGTCGCTCGAGTTTGCCAATGATGACAACAACTATACCTATGTGTTCGTCAATGAGAGCGACAAAAATTGGAACGGCACATTCCAAATCACTCCAAGACAGCTGAAAGTAAATTATAACATTGATGGCAAAATGTGGAACAAACCTAGTGGTGTAGTTTATTCGGGCAAAGCAAAGGATATCCAGCCAATGCTGAGCGGTTGGAGATACAACGCTGCCACTTCCCAAAACGACGGAGAAGTCTTTGACAAAGAATGCCTAGTAGAAATCACCCAAAATGGGGAAGCCACCACTGCATACAGAGTGGGCAAATATACACTTACAATCAAGTCAAATGTCGAGATGATCAACTACAGTTTGCCACCAGCCGATGAGTTGGAGATTGTCAAGAAAAATGTAAACATAACATACAAGTTACCTGCCGATCTTGTTTACAACGGCGTGGGCAAAAATACCGAGATAGTTACCCAAGATATTTGCGAGGGCGATGATGTGATTTTGACATTGTTGTACAACGGCGAAAAAGCTGCCCCAATCAATGCAGGAGAGTACAATATCTCGATACATATCGCAGGAAATGATATATCCAACTACAATTTTAGCTATGATGACAAGGCTAGTATGACCATAGCCAAAGCCGAATACCCAACGACTGATTTTGATGTGGTAGTATATTCTAACAAGATTGTAGTCACTGTGGACAAGCCTAGCCAATGCGAAGAGATTCTTTATTCTGTCCGTGCTGATGAGTGGTTGCCTTACAACGAACTTAGCGTGGCGGCAATGCAAGATTATACCGTGCAAGTCAAGCTTGTCGAGAGTGCCAACTACCAAGAAAAGATTTTGTCTAAGATTGTCAAGACAGGATTCGACAGCAAAGTTTTTGCCGACCTACTTGCCAAGGTTGATACGGACAACTTCTCGTTCAAAGATGTGGCGACATATCTAGAAATCGAGCGTTGTTATGGATATGTATCCGACACCGACCTTGCCAACATTGACAGCCAAAAATTGGAACAAGTGCGTGCTTTGTACAGCGCATACAAGCTCAATGCCCAAGGAGTTGTGCAAGATGCTACCAACTTAGGCAGAGCGATGAGTTTGTCGGTAAGCATAGCTGTCAGCAGTATAGCTGGCGTGAGCGTGTGTGTAGGAATTTTGGCGACAAGGAGGAAGAGAGATGAAGACTAATTGGAAACTCTTGACATGTATCATCACCCTCGTTGTGGTCATCACCACTTGTGCAGGCTTAGCTTTTGGGTTGACTGCCGACAAGAGAATGATTGGGGAGCTTTTGGACAATATGCAATCAAGCCAATTTGATTATGTTGACCTCGTGGTCGAGCAAGACAATTTGGTTGTGTATAGCTCTATCAAGGGCAAAATCACCAACATTATGGGGTTGGAGATTGACAACAATATGGATATATCCAAGCTAAATTGGAACAAGAGAAACCTAAAAGGTGATGTCCAAAAAACAGACAACGCATATTTTTACAACAGCATTGTCAAAGATAGCAAGAGTTTTTGTGGAGAATATATCCAAGATATGGCGGTCAAAGTCCAAGTCAACCGCACCAACAAAAAGATAGAAAAAGTAGTCATTACATACGCAGATAGAGGCTTTGATATCACTATCACAGCCTACAAGGACGCACTATGATATCCAACAAAATGCATCAAATGCTCAAAGGCAGTTCGACAATCAGAGAGATGTTCGAGGAGGGCAAAAAACTTGCTACAATATACGGCAAGGACAATGTCTATGACTTTTCGCTGGGCAATCCATCTGTCAATCCGCCTACTTGCATAGGCGACCAAATATGCGAGATTGTATCCGACACTCCTGCTATGGAATTGCACGGATATATGAACAACTCTGGCTATGAAAGCACTCGCCAAGCTATCGCAGACTTTATCAACAAAGAGCAGAATACGCACTATGATTATACCAATGTGGTGATGACCGTGGGAGCGGCAGGCGGACTTAATGTGATTTTGAAAACATTGCTCAACCCTATGGATGAAGTGGTAGTTTTTGCTCCATATTTTGGCGAATATCGCAACTATGTTCACAATTTTGACGGCATTTTGGTAGAGATTTCTCCCAATGCTCCAACTTTTGTTCCCAATCTCGAAGAATTGGCAAGCAAGCTAACCGCAAGGACAAAGGCAGTCATTGTCAACTCCCCCAACAATCCAACAGGGGTAGTGTACAACAAGGACTTTTTCGAGCAGTTGGCAAGTGTGCTGACCCAAGCTCAGCAAAAGTTCGGCACGAGTATATATCTCATCAGTGATGAGCCATACAGAGAGATTGTCTATGATGACAGCCAAGTTGCATTCGTGCCAAGTTTTTATAGCAATTCTATTGTCGGATATTCTTACAGCAAGTCGCTGTCACTTCCAGGTGAAAGGATAGGTTATTTGCTCATTCCAAGTGAGTGTGATGACTTTGAAGAGATTGTCGCAGCATGCAATGTAGCCAACCGAATTTTGGGATTTGTCAATGCGCCATCGCTCCAACAAAAGCTCGTGGAGAGGACTTTGGGTAGCTATTGTGACTTGTCGGAATATGCTCACAACAGACAGATTTTGACAACCGAGCTTGCCAAAATGGGCTTTGAGTTTGTCTATCCGCAAGGCGCTTTCTATTTGTTTATCAAGTCGCCTGTCGCAGATGACAAGGAGTTTTGCAAGGTTGCCAAAGAGCATCGTGTATTGATTGTGCCAGGCTCATCTTTTGGCTGTGGCGGTTGGGCAAGGCTTGCATATTGTGTAAGCAGTGAAAAGGTCGAAAAAGCACTCCCAGCATTTGCGGAGATTGCCCAACATTTTGGGTTGAGATAGTATGCAAAAGATAGTTGTTTTTGATTTGGACGGCACACTCGCCAAGGTAGGACAGCCCACTCCTCACTCTGTTCAAGTCTTGCTTCACCAATTGCAGAGAAAGGCTCGCATTGTGGTTTGCTCAGGCAAGCCAGTCTATTATTTGTGCGGTTTTTGTCGCCAGTTGGGGCTTGTCCAACCTATTATGATTGGCGAAAATGGTGCGGAAGTTTGTATAGGTTATGACTTGCCACCCACCACTCATATCCAAGTAGATTTGAGCATAGATGTCAAGCGTAGACTTACCGCTTTGCACGATTTTATCAGTGCAGAGCTTGGAAAAAATGTTTGGTTTCAGCCCAACAGCGTAGCCGTAACGCCATTCCCTCGAGATAGCAAGACTTTTACAAGACTTGACAAGTTGGTAGCTGACAATCCGCCATTGCTTGAAGGAATTGTCGCATATCGCCAAAGTGATTGTTACGACTTTTCACCTAAAGGTGTAGACAAGCGAGCAGGCGTTCAAAAGGTGTTGGACATATTGGGCGAGAGTGCGGACAACTTGTTCGTTGTGGGTGATGGAGTCAATGATTATTGTATGCTTGATATGACCGCCAACTCGTTTGGTATCAACCTTGCCGACCCAAGCCACGCCCAACACAACTTCAAGTCTGTGACAAAGGCTATCCAAATGATTTTGGAGATGATTGAGTAAATTGAAATTTTGTCCTACCAACGATTGTTTGTGACATTGTGGTAGGATTTTTTGTGTCATTTTGACATTGGCAAAGCATTGACAAAAAGAATTTTGTATAATATAATTTAGTCAGTTAAAGTGATAAAGGAGCGACTATGAACAACTGGCATACCCAAGATGTAGACAAACTATTTGAAGGCATTTTGTCTTTGCAAAACAAGGAAGAGTGCTACAAATTTTTTGAAGATGCTTGCACAATCAAAGAGATTTTGGAAATGGCGCAAAGATTAAAAGCAGCCCAAATGCTTTCGGAGGGCGTCAACTACAACGATGTAAGCAGTGCAACAGGTATGAGTTCGGCGACAATCAGCAGAGTCAACAAATGCTTGACCTATGGCGCTGGCGGTTATCAACTGGTGCTAGACCGTATCAAACAAGACGATTGACAATCTAGATAGCTTAGGCTATCTTTTTTTTTTGCGAGGTGGGGATTGAATTTTTTGGGCAAAGTGGTATAATGAATATATCACTTAGGGTGGGTGAATTATGAAGATTACTACTATCATAGAAAACTTATCGACTTACAAAAACTTGTTGCCCAAGCACGGACTTAGCCTTATGGTGGAGAGCGGTGGCAAAAGTTTTTTGTTAGATGCAGGCAGTGATGATTCGACTTATGCCAACTTCCAAGAGCTTGACTTTTTGCCTAGCGACATTCAAAAAATAGTTATCTCGCACAATCACTATGACCACATAGGCGGATTGGAAAAATTCTTGAAAGTGACTGACTCGCCAGTCTATATTTCCGATGCCAGCAAGTTGCGACTTGTTGCCAAAGAATCGGACAACACTTTGCGAAAACTTAGCCAAGAAGAAGTGATAGAAAAATACAATGACCGATTTGTGTTCGTGCATGATATGGAGAAAATCTTTGACAATGTGTATGTATGTAAGGTGTTCAAGCCCGACCCCAAATTTATGTGCAAGGACAAAAGACTCCAAAAGCAAATATGCGGACAACTTTATCCAGATGATTTTACGCACGAAGTGTATGTCGCAGTCATCGAGGGCGATGTATGCAAAATCATATCATCTTGCTCGCACAACGGCATTGCCAACATCATAGCCGATGCAAAGAGGCGTTTTGCCCAAACTAAGGTAATCACTTTCGTGGGCGGTATGCACCTAAAAGGCAAGTCGCTCGACAGCCTAAATTGTTCGGAGAGTTTTCTTGTTCAGCTAGCTAAACAGCTAGATGAATTGGGTGTGGAAAATATCTACACTTGCCATTGTACAGGCACCAAAGCATACAGCCTTCTCAAACCGCTATGCAAAGCAAATGTCACATATTTTTCGACAGGAGATGTGATTGAAATCTAGTAAAATGAGATAAATATCAAAAAGCAACCCACGAGGTTGCTTTTGTTGAATAAAGTACAATGCAAAGTGTTGTGAAAGTAGTTGGCGGCATTTTGTATGCCAAAGCGTTGGACTACATAGATGATTATACCCCATAGAAAATGTTTTCGTTGCGCAGCAGAGCGTCTTTGATATGGTTGTTGACACTGTAAGCGTGCTGTTCTAGCTCATTGGTCAAGTTTTGAGTTAGACATTGGGCTTTCAACTCATTGATTATTTGTTTGGCGATATTTTCCACACATTCTTGCTTTTTCAAAAAGTGCTCGCTGTCGTTGGGTGAGGATATAAGATATTCTAGCACACAGCTCAGCTCAGACAATTTCGATAGCTCTCTCAATGCTTTGAAAGACCACTTATAATATGGCATATATTGGCGATTTAGCAAGAAAATCGTTTGCATACAAGCCTTTACAAACTCCACCAAAGCCAGTTGTCCGCCACCATTTTCGCCCCTAGCAACACAGCGGTAGTAGTTGTATTGTCCAGCTTGCCCCATCAGTAAAAGATTGCCGGCAAGTTTTTTGAGTCGCACGTCCTCAGGATAATATCTCAGGCTCTCTCGCATGGCGGTAAACTCGCCCAAATTGTCCTCGAAAACCTCGCCGTTGGTAGCTTCCAACAAGGAAAACTCAGGCACCAAAAACCAGTCTTGCGTGTCCAACTTGCCCACTTTGCCCACCTTGGAGTTGTAAAAATCAGCAATGCTTATCACGCCGTGTCGCTTGCTACCCACAGGTGCAAGTGGGGATTTTTTGAAGCCCAAAAACTCGCTTTGGAGGGCTTTGTATGCTCGCTCCAACTCGAACAGCCTTTTGTCGGTCAACTCAGGATAGTTAGGTACAAAAATGCAAAAGCTTGGCTCGAAGTCGTGGTCGATAGACAGCTTGTCATCATAGCCGTAACATTCTGAGCCACTTCCCACCAAGCCGAACGCCAAATAGTGGTATATATCCCCAAATTTTTCTTGCAGCATTGGCTTGCCACATTGGACAAAATATGCTTTACTCAGTTCCAATCCTTTCATTTTTCACCTATCAATTATTCCTCGTGTTAGTATTGTTTTTTATTTTCCACTAGCTTTTGTAAAGTTTATTATCAAGCAACATTTTTCGCTCTCAAACTTATATTTTGTCTAGTGGAGCAATTAGTATTGCTTTTTGTTTTCCACTAGCATTTGCAAAGTTTACTAGCAAGCAACGTTTTTTGCTTAAAACTTATCTTTTGCCTAGCGGAGTAGTTAGTATTATCTTAGTTATTTTTCGCCGATTGACAATGTGCGGCAGGGTATTCAGTTGCTTTTGTAAATGTCTTGTGCTCGCTTTTTCAATATGTTTTCGTACAAGAAAAATCCGTAATAACCCAATACAGGTCCACATTTTTCACACACGAAAGCATAATTGCCATCTCGGCTGTCCTTGTGTTTTTCGAGCAACTCGAAGGCACTTTCGCACAGCTCATCTATTTGAGGTTGGGCAGTGGTCAGTCCCATTTGGCTTTCTATACAACTTGCAATATTGAGTTGAGTGACTGCTACATCAAGCTCGCCCATATCGTGGACTTTGGCAATGCAGATAGCTTTGTCATAGTAGAGCAGTGCTTGCTCGAACTCGCCCAAGTCCACCAGCGTGAGAGCCATGTTGTTGTAGAGTCCTGCCAGTCTTTTGTCAGTGCTACTTAGTTGTGTTTCGTAGATTTTTTGAGCTTTTTGGAAGTATTGGAGACTTAGCTCAGCCAGCCCAAAAGCCTTGTGCGCCGTGCCGATATTGAGGTATGTCGTAGCTCCTCCTATGTTGGATTGAAGCTCCATGTTGTCAATCAACTTTTGGACATCATCACATATCTGCAGGCATTTTTCTTTTTGTGCTGTTTTGCGAGTCAATCCAATCAACTCATTGAGCAGAAAAAGTTCCGCCCTCTTGTCGCCCTCGTGCCTGGCTTCATCAAGCCAAAACTCCAAATGAACACCAGCCCCCTTGTAATCGTTGCGAGCAAAATACATATCCAACTTGTTCAAAATTCTGTCAATATCAATCATAAATCACCTATATCCTTATGTATTTATTATACATTATACTCCCCAAAAATCAATAGGAAGTGCATTTTTTGCTGCAAAAGTCAATATTCCACCAAAACAAACTTGCGACACAACTACTGCTAAGCAACTCTTGCAACCATTCGCACCCCCAAACATCGCACACACCACTTATAACCATTTACACCACCCACAACCCCTAACGCTAACACACCAAATAACCACCACACAAACCACAACACCACACTCACCACTAGTGAACTATACACAAGTCACAGAACCCACTTCATACAACACGGACCGCTGAAGAGTAGCATATCTCATCAATTAAGCTACTTTCAAGGCACAATTTGTATGAAGCACGCAAAGGCGAAATAATGGGGAATAGGGGGTAAAATCTTGCAAATTGTGGAATGTCAACCAAAATTTTGTTTTTCGGTTGACATTCTCGAATTGTACCGCCAAAGCTTATGATTGCAAGTCACTCCAAACTCAGCAATCATCGCCAACCCACTCCAAATATCGCCAAAGAAAGCAATTTTTTGAAATGTCAACCAAAATTTTACTTTTTGGTTGACATTTGCTTTTTTGATGTGTTATATTGGCAACGAAAATAAAAGATAACACTTTTTTTGAAAATCGTGAAACGGGAAAATTGCAAAAAAATCAAGCTAAAAACAGCTAAAAAACTAAGCCAAAACAACATAAAAAGCTAAATAGATTGGCAAAATCAATTTGGCAATGGAGAAAATATGCAAAACACAAATGCAGTAAGAAGAACAAAAGAATTGGCATATATCGTTATGTTTTCTGCAATCATGGCAGTATGTTCTTGGATTTCTATCCCAGGACCTGTGCCATTTACATTGCAGACATTCGCAGTGTTTGCCGCTTGCTCAATGCTAGGTGGCAGAAGAGGATTGGTATCTATCATCGTTTATATCTTGTTGGGAATGGTAGGTGTGCCAGTATTTGCAGGCTTTTCGGGCGGTATTGGCATTTTGGCAGGTAGCACAGGCGGATACATCGTTGGCTTTGTATTTATCGGACTTACAATGTGGCTATTCGAGAAACTTTTCGGCACAAAGTGGTGGATAAAAGTCATCGCAATGGTGCTAGGACTTGCGATTTGCTACGCATTCGGCACAATGTGGTTCATCAAAGTGTACACCCAAACTAAGGGAGCTGTCAGTGTCAAAGATGCTTTGAAGTGGTGTGTAATACCATTCATCGGCATTGACCTTGCCAAAATGGCACTTGCGGTCATCATCGATATGAGAGTAAGCAAATATATGCACTTAGAACCTGTCAAAGGTGGAAGCCTCATCGCCAGAATCAAGGCAAAAAAGAGCCAAAATAGCGTAGAAAATGAGGATATGGCAACCGAAAATATCGTGGTGGACAGCTCAGTTGAAGAAGCACAAGTAGTCAGTGACAATGCAAATGTGGCAGTAGAAAGCACCAACGAAAACGTAGTAGAGAGCAACGCACTTGTTCAAGAAGTAAATGATTTTGTTGTAGAAAATGCAATATCAAAAGATAGCGAAAACAACGCATAAAGTGTAGAAAGCGCCAATGAAAATGTAGTAGGAAACAACGCATCTATCAAAGATACCAACGATAGCGTGGTAGAGAATAACAGCGAGCAAAAGTAGATGTTGGAAAGAGAGTATTTGGAAAACTCAAAATGTCAACGCAAGTAGGTAAGTTGTAAGATATTGAGCAGGTAACAAATAAAAACTAAGCAAAAATATCAAAATAAGGCAAAATAAAGAAAATGAATGAGAAAATCAAGATAAGAGTGCATCACTTGATGTGTCTTAGATATTTTCGCAACAAAGGTTATAGTGATGACTTTTGTAAGAATATGGCGAAGATAAAGCAGCTGCTAGAGAGCCAAGATAACATCGAACTGGTGGATAATTGTGATGATATTTGCAGTCATTGTCCCAACAATGTGGGTGGCAAATGCACAAGCGATGATGTCGTGGAATATGACAAAAAAGTGCTTGATATTTGTAAAAATTTGAAAATAGGCTGTACAAGTTTCCAAAAAGCATATACAATGGTAGATGAAGAGATTTTGTCTGAGGGCAAAAGACAATCAATATGCGGAAATTGTAGGTGGAATGAGCTATGCAAAAGCAAAAACTAAACAGCAAAGATACATTGTTGAACTTGTTGGAGAACAACAGGGGAAGATATTTTTCTGGCGAAGAACTTGCCAACGAGTTGGGCATATCTCGCAGTATGATTTGGAAAAATATAAGCTTGCTGAGAAGTGAGGGCTATAATATCAGTGCCGCCAACAACAGAGGATATTGTTTGGAGCAATCTAGCGATGTGCTGACCGAAAGCGGTATCCGCAAGTATCTCAGTGCCAACCAATTCGATATCAATGTCGTGCATACCATAGAGTCTACCAATGCCTATGTTCAAGAACAGGCGTTGAGGGGCAAAAGTCAAGGCTTTGTCGTGCTTGCAGATGAACAAACAGACGGCAAGGGCAGATGCGGAAGGTCGTTCTATTCTCCAAACGCAAGCGGACTTTATATGAGCGTGCTACTCCAACCAAGTGGAGAGATTGCCAAAGAGCCTTGGATTGTCACCATTATGACAGCGGTGGCAATGTGCGAAACAATCGAAGAATTGACAGGCAAATCAGCTAAAATAAAGTGGTTCAATGATATATTCGTAGAGGGCAAAAAAGTGTGCGGAATTTTGACCCAAGGCACGCTGGATATAGAGAGCGGACTCACCAACAATATCGTGTTGGGAGTGGGCCTCAATGTCTACAAGCCGATTGGCGGCTTCCCTGCCGAGTTGTCAGGTGTGGCAGGCTGGGTATGCGATGACCAACAAGAAGATATGAAAAATAAGCTTGCGGCGGTGTTCTTGCAAAAATTTTGGAGTGCATATACCCAACAACTATTCTTGATTTCCAAAGAAAAATATCGCAAAAGAAGCTTGGTAATCGGCAAAAAACTTACACTCATCGACGGCGTAAAAAAAGAGAGCGTGACCTGCATAGATGTGGACGACAGATGCCGTTTGGTAGTCACTGATTGGCTTGGCAAAGAAAAGACAATTAGCTTTGGCAACATATCAATAAGGCTCGAAAACTGAATACATATCGACAAAAATGCAAAAAGCACCTAGATGATAGGTGCTTTTTTGGTGGGGTGAAAACAAGAGCCACCCACGATGTGTGGGTGGCTCTTGCAATAGTGAGTTGTATAGCGAATGTCGTAAGTTGGGCTGAGCTGAATCAGCTGTTGAGAGTGTCCTTGATCTTTCGCTTGTACTCCAAAAACTTTGGGTCAAGGGTAAAGTCACGATTGGACAAGTCACCTCTGTCGATAGTCAGCGACAGGGCGATTGAAGCTGGTTTGCCTTTTAGCACATACACCTTGTCGGCGAGCAAAAGTGCTTCGTCAAGGCTGTGGGTGATGATGACTGAGCTAAGCTCAAACTTGCGAGATATAGACAAGAACCACTCGTTGATTTGGCTACGAGTAAGCTCGTCTAAGGCACTAAATGGTTCATCAAGTAGCAAAACTTCATTGTCTTGGAAGAATGTACGCATGAGTGCGCATCTTTGGCGCATACCGCCTGATAGGCTGTTTGGGAAGTAGTTTTCATAGCCTTGAAGATTGAATTCTTCAAAGTATGGCAAGACTTTTTCTCGTGCTTTTTTGCGAGGCATTTTTTTGAGTAGGTAGGGAAGAGCCACATTGTCAATGACTTTTAAGTTAGGAAGAAGCATATCGGACTGGAGCATATAGCTTATTTTTCCGAGGAGCTTTTCTTCCTCTACGCCTTTCAAAAATATGCGACCTGTGTTGGGCTTTTGAAAGCCTGAGAGCAAATTGAGTAGGGTCGTTTTGCCCACACCACTGCTGCCCACAAGTGCCACAATCTCGCCTTTTGATAGCGAAAAACTTATGTCGGACAATACGAGATTGTCCGGCATATCAGGGTATGCAAATGAAATGTTTTCTACTTGCAACAAGTCCATATTAGGCAAGATAGTCGTTGGTGAAACCGTAGTTTTCTGGAAGTGGAGTTGCTACAAGGTTGTTGTCGTTGAGGAACTTGTAGAAGTTGTTCCAACGAGCAGCATCGATTACGCCCCAAGTTTCGCCCTCTTCAGCATACTTGTTTGCCAAGAATTTTTGGCTGCTTTGTACAAGATTTTTGTCAAGCTCTGGTGCATATTTGCAAAGAATATTGGCAGCTTCTTCTGGATGAGCCATAGCGTACTCATAACCTTTCTTGACAGCAGCAAGGAAAGCTTTTGCTTTTTCTGGGTTGTTCTTCAAATAGTCATTGTTGCCGATGATAACTGGAGAATAGAAGTCGAATACAGGGTTGATGCTCTTGAATGAGAAATAGTTGTAATCCAATCCTTCCAATTTTGCTCTTTCCAAGTCCCAAGCCTCATACACCCAAGCACAATCAATGCTGTTGGTTTTCAAAGCGGTGAGAGCGTCGGTTACAAAGTCAGGGTGAAGATTTACTTTGCTAAAATCTGCGCCTTGGTCAGCCATAACTTTCTTGACGATAGCTTGCTCGATTGGCAAACCCCAAGTAGCATATACTTTGCCTTCCATATCTTTTGCAGATACAATATTGTCTTCTTTTAGGGATAGAATACCAGAGCTATTGTGTTGGATAATGGTTGCGATTGCGGTTACTTCGATACCGGCATCACGGTTGGGAGCCATTTGCTCTTGGAAGTCGATACCAAATTGGGCATTGCCTGATGCAACAAGCATAGAAGTACCAGTTTCGCCCGGTTGTTCGATTTTGACATTGTCAAAGCCTGCCTCTTTGAAGTAGCCAAGCTCTTTAGCTACATAAAGTCCAGTGTGGTTGGTATTTGGTGTCCAGTCAAGTAGGAAAGTGATAGCGTCTTTGTCTTTGTTGCAGCCTGCGAAAGCGAACAAAGAAACGACAACTGTCATGATAAGTAGTGTTACTACGATTGCTTTTTTCATATTTTTTCTCCTTTGAGATTTTTTGTAAAGTGTTTGCTGAGTAGGTCGCATATCGTCATCAATATCAGCGAAAGTGCCGATATGAGCATAATTGCGGCGAACATTTTGTCAAAACTATATGATTTTTTGACACGGATAATATATACTCCTAGTCCGTAAAAACCGCCTAGCCACTCGGATATTACCGCTCCTACAATAGAGTAAGTAACGGATATTTTTAGTCCTGAGAAAAAGCCAACTAGGGCATTTGGGAATTTGGCATAGCGATAAATTTGGAGCTTGGTAGCGTTCATAGATTGCATAAGTCCGATGAGATTTTTGTCCACGGACTTGAAGCCGTCTAGCAAGCCTACCGCAATAGGGAAGAATGTGGTGATGGTGATGAGTATGACTTTTGGGAGCATTTCATAACCAAACCACAGCACGAGCAGTGGAGCAATACACACGGTTGGGATTGTTTGCGACAAAGTCATAAGCGGCTTGATACCTTTGTAGAGTATCTTGGAGTTGTCCATAAGCAGGGCAATCACCAAGGCTAGCAAAATACCGCAACTAAGACCGGCAAAAGCTTCGGCTAGGGTGTAGCCGGTGTGTTTCATCAACAGCGGAAAGTCTTTGACAAAAGCTTTGCAACAGGCGGTAAAAGAGGGCAACATATAATGTGGCACGACTTCTAGCCTTGCAACGACTTCCCAAATGATGAGTATCGCCACCACGAAAGCGGTAGGAATAAGAAAATTAGTGATGTTTGGTAACTTTCTTTTCAATGGTCAATACTTCTCCTGCAGGGCGATAGTAAGCTTTCATAAATGCAGAAACTCCACGTGGATTTTCTTTGCCTGCGATGATCATACAATTCTTCATCACATCGAAAAGTTGGTCAAGGTCTTCGCCCTCGATAGCTGTTTCGCAAGGTCCTACATAGTAGTTGAGTCCTGTGGATTTGATATAGTCGATAACGGTATCAACTACACGAATAACTTCTTGGTCATCAAGAGTTTCTGGCAAAATTTGGATTGCGATGCTGTGCAACATATTGTTCTCCTTCGATTGAAATCAATCTTTTTTGTATTTGTTTGTTTTGCGAGCTAGTATAGAACAGAATACACCGCCCTCATAGCCTGATTGGCTTGGTTGGTAAATGTTTTGAAGAGAGCTGACTGTGCTTGCGGACTTGACAAAATCCAAACCGTGGTCGAGCAGAAGCTGTAAAATCTCTTCGTGAGTGCGGAAAACTGCACTGTCATAATATGGACTTTCGTGTTTGGTGCTTTCGTACATTTGTCCGAGTGGAGTGGCAAGATTGAGGAATGTCACGAGCAAAAAACCGCCGTTTTTCAAATACATATTGATATTTTTGAAAACAAGGTCAATGTCTTGGACAAAACTATCCACGGTGGTCATTGTCACCAAATCGCACTTGTCAACGTATTGTTCAATGAATTGTTCACCGCATGCTACCTCTACATTGATACCACGTTTGGTGGCAATGTTTGCCATATTTTCAGATGGCTCGATAGCATGTTGGATACCTAGCAATGAGGTAAAAAGCCCAGTGCCACAGCCAATATCCAAACCGAACGAAAAGTCCTCCACCATATTGCGAAGTTGGTCAAGTTCGGAAGAGAAGAGTTGGTCGTTTTGGACAAACCAAGCATCATATTCTGCGGCATATTGGTCATAGATATTGTTCATTGTACTCTCCAAAAAAAATGCGTGCCCAATCTAAGCACGCAAGTAAAGACAAAATTATCTGCATAATTCCTACGCTAGCATTACCTAGATCAGGTTGGGCGTCGTTAACTCAATAACCTCTCAGCCTTTCAGCTCCGCCATATTGTTGATTTGATTGTACAATTATCTAGCCAAAATGTCAAACGAATATGAGTAGATTAAGTGGAAGGGGGCGTTTAACAAATATTTTTGAAAGCCTGCCAAACAAAATGCAGATATTTGGAAGATAGAGAAAATGCGGAAAATGAGAAGAAAAATATCCCCAATTGCGAAAAAGTGGACAAAATCGCCCTAGCTCACACTAGGGCGACAGGTGTCATTGGGGC
Organism: uncultured Clostridia bacterium; assembly: GCA_945992255.1. GTDB lineage: Bacteria > Bacillota > Clostridia > Christensenellales > UBA3700 > HGM11368. Next base: position 57,058 of record CAMFVQ010000012.1, on the reverse strand, counting down.
AAGTCTAGCAAGACAGCACCTTGGGGAGCACCGCACAGCGGACAAGTTTCCCAAGCTTGTTTTGCCTCGTTCTCATAGCCACAACCCGAACATTTCCATTTGATGCGAGTATCTTTTTTGTACATTGTTTTGCTCTTCATTTGGTTGTATAGGTCATCGAAAAGCTTGCTGTGACAAGTTTCGACTTGGACTAGATTGTCGAAAAGCGTTGCAATTTCATCGAATCCCTCATCTTTTGCCACTTTGGCATACTCAGGATAAATTTTGGTCGCCTCGATATGTTCATCTTGGCTTGCTAGGCGGAGATTTTCCACCAAATCCCACTTTTCTTTGAACGGATAGCCAGAGCAAATATCAATGTTGTCAATGGTGTCATCACTTGCTTGCTGAATAAAAGTGTAGAGCATACGAGCGTGGTTGAATTCTTGGTAGACAACATTGTCGATGAGTTCGGACAAGGCTTTGTACCCCTCGTTGCGTGCACCGTATTCGATGAAGAGATATCTCACGTGTGCTTGACATTCGCCTGCAAAGGACTTTGCTAAATTTTGGTATGTTTTGCTTTTGATAAGTTGCATTTTTCACCTCCAAGCATAGTATTGCCAAAAGCAAAAATAAAATACAAAAGATATTGAAAAAGCTCGCTAGATGCGAGCCTTAGTTTGTGCTGTGTAAAAGACAAGAATGATATACCAATCATTGATAAATTTATGCAATACGTTAGATCAATGTTGTTTTGTCTTCGCCAATGCCTATCATGTTGTCGAATTTGTAAACTTCGCCGTTTTCATCTTTGATGAAGCCAGAGAGCTTGCCGAAAGGCAAATAATATTCGACTTTGTACACGCCAATGTTGGTCACCATTTTGAACGTGTTGAGAATGATAAAACTCAAATCAACCATACCGTATTGGTCATAGACATGCCATATATCTTGACTTTTTTGGAATTGGACAGGTGGAAGCTGGACTTGTCTATCCTCGAGCCAAAGCACGTTCTCGTTGTAGTTGTCTTGGTCGATAGATTGGTTGCGAGTAAGATTGAAAGCGGCATAAATTTGCTTGCCATCGTGTTCCATTCTGCCCATAGAGGTCAGCCAATCATAGTGCGCTGAGCGAGGGTAGTAGCCCTTGTGGTCATCGATGATTGCCACAGAATTTTCGTTGGTGAAAATCTTGTTGCCGGCAAGTTCGATGAAGCCATCGGCTTTGAAAAAGTCTTTTTGGGAATAGAGCGGCATGTTCTTGCCGAACGGAATACACACAATGCTCGCAGGTGATAGTCTGCTGAGGTGACAATCAAAACGGCAGTTGCCCTTGCTCTTGCTGTGAGAGTAGCCGTGCGAATGAGCCTTGCCAGTGTGCATATTGTTCTCCATTTTTATGTTGGTCGAATAGGATTGCAACTTGGTTACTGTGTCAATAAGGTTGGGCGCAATCGTCAATTTTTTGCTGGTGGAAGGCTTGAAGTAGCTCTTGATTGTGTGATTTTTGCGGTCGAATACAACAATCAAGCCAAAGCCAATTTTGCCCATCGAATATACCGCCGTGACTATAGCGTGGTCATCGGTAACAATCTCGGTGGCTTCCCATTGGGTAAGCTTGAAGTTTTGCATTGTTTGGCTCATATCCTTGTCGAAAGGACGCACACAATCGCCAAAATTGAGATTGACAATTTCTCTGTCGAAAGTGCCAAAAGCCGCTTGTCCGCTCTTGTCCACAATAGAATGTGGTGGAGCGACAGGTGTACGAAGTGATGAAATATGTGTCATTGTTTATCCCCCTGATGATATGATTGTAGCAAGGAAAAATACCATTGTCAATGGTGATAATTATTTAACAAAGTATACGCACGAAGAATATAATATACAAGGGGGAATTATGCAAAAAAGACAAGCAAAAATCGATAGAGTTGTCAAGAGCTTGCTGAGAAGCGAAAAGGCTATGTTGGAGCTGATCGAGAGCGACTTCAAAGGCGAATGGGAAGATATAGATGATATGCTGCTGAATATGATTGGAGAGGGCAGTAAGCTACTCCAAAGGCTGACAAAAAACACAACAAATATATCAAAAAGTCGATACATATCGCCCAAAATGCAAGACACAGAAAGCAATACATACAATGCAAGTGGTGACTTGGAGGGTAGCTCAAACATAGTCGATGAGATGACAGAAAGCAAAGAAAACAAAGATAGTTTTGCCATAAATCAAGAAATGATAGAGAACCGAGAATATCAAAGTGGGCAAGTGCCGCCCAATACCACTCGCCCAAATATACAATAGCCCCTATTGGTGGGCAATAGGGGCTGTGATATGCGCTATGTTGAAATGATTATTTGACTTTGGTAAAGCCACGGCCTAGCACTTCTCGAGTGTTCATCGCAAAGGCGAAAGCTGATGGGTCAATCTCTTTCAAAATGCGTTTGAATGTGGAAATTTGGGTACGAGTGATGACGCAAATAAGCACATCATTTTGTTCTTGGCTGTATCCGCCTTGACCTGTCATTATGGTGACAGAACGACCAAGTTTGTTGGAAATTGCTTGGGTGAGTTCGGTAGACTTGTCGGTGATGACCTCGAATTTGACTGCATAGTTGCCACCGTTGAGTACAATATCCATACTTTTGGCATTGAAGAAAATCTGAATGTAAGAACATACCACAATGGTGATAATCTCGGTTGGAGTCATTTTGCCAACAAAGCGGTAGAGCAAACTGCCCACAGAAATGATGATACAATTGATGACAAAAATTATCCAAGACATTGACATCGAAGAATGCTTTTTTTGGAGCATAGCGCTGGCAATCTCAGTTCCGCCTGGGTAAAATTCGCTGCTGACCAAAAGTCCAATGCCTGCACCTGACAAAATACCGCCTGCTATGGCAGGGATAAGTGGATTGGTTGGATTTTCGTAAGTGAAAAAATTGAATTGGGAGAACAAAAACAAGGAAGTTGAAGTAAGCACAATTCCGCCCAAAGATTTTAGCGCAAATGTCTTGTTCATTTTCCAAAATGAAAGAATAACAAGTGGAAAGTTGATGAGGAATACCGAATAGCTCGCAGGAAATGAAGTGAGAATTTGGAGCATAGAGGCGATACCTGACACGCCGCCTGGGATAAACTTGGCAGGAATGGTAAAACTATGTATCGACAAAGCCATCAAAAATGCACCTGCTATTACTTTGCAACTTGCCAAAATGTTTCTGAAAATTTTGCGTGATTTGTAAGAATGCTTCATAACTTTCTCCCTATATATAGGTATGCTAGCTTATAAATGTCATCTTGTCAATATCCAATTCGGCGTACAATAAAAATGTTGGTGTTAGCAAAGTGAATATATTAAGGTTATGTTAAGCTAAAATAAAGTTAGATTATAATACTGAGTATATTATAATTTTTTAAGATGTAAAATTTTCCAATTTTGACTTGTATTGTAAGTAAAATTATTGTAAAATAGTGTTAATGCAAAAAAGGGGAAATGTATGAAAAAAATAGGAAAAATCAGTAAAATAATATTTTTGATATTGTTGTTTTCTGTTTTGATGACAACATTTGTTGGTTGTAAAAAAGTCAATCCGCCACCACCAATCGATGTCGAGGACTTGGACGTTTGGATGGAAAACGACTTCTATGTAGGCTCATTGACTTATGAAAATGGTTTGAAAAAGACCAACGAGCTAAATTTGGCAGGTTTGTTCGACCCATCTTATGAACTTATTCCACTCGAACACGGCGGCAAAGCTACCCTGTCAGGCACTTTGCTTACAATCACTGGCGAGGGCAAGTTCAAAATCAAGATTTTGAAAAATAAGGCACTCGAGTATATTGCCAATGTTTACATAGTCAAAGACGGCATCAATGTCTTCAACTTCGAGCAATTCTATTATGCTACTCGCAACTCGGATAAGGTTGTTTTGCAAGCTGATATCAAGCTCCAAGACCCACGCACTTTGGCAGGCCTACTTATCCCACCAAGTCAAACTAAGTCTGCTACTTTGGACATCACCAATGATATTTATGGTAACGGTCATGTCATCGATGCAAACGGTATCGTAAGCAAAATCAACAAAGACGGTGGAGATACTGCACTTGATTGTAGCAAGGCAAAAGATATAACAATCCAAGACTTCAAAATTACTGGTAAGATTTTGGAAAAAGGCACGTCACTTGACTTGCAAACGTTCAACAACTATGGTTGTTTGATTGTGGTTTATGGTTCGCCTAGCTTTAAGCCAAGCGTAACAATGAAAAATATCATTGCGGAAAACTCGCACAAAGTAATCTTTTTGAATGCTTGTAAAGTGACAATGGAGGGTTGTATTGTACGCAACGCATCGGACTCTACTATATCTATCGAAACAAATGCGAATGGCGGTTCTAAAATCGTGATGAAGAACAATGTCATTGCCAACTCTTTGACAGCAGGCATTGTTTTGTGGGGATATACTTCCGTAGGTAAGAAAAACGATTATGCCAATCCTGCAAAATTCGTTGACCTCACAATCGAAGGCTTCCTTGATATTTACAACTGGAAAGACTCGGAGAATGCTGCAATTATGCCTGCAACAGAGAGATGGGCAAACTTGGTAAACGGAATGGTTGCCGAGGAGATTAACAAGGACGAATATGACCATTTCTTCTATCACAAAAACGGCAAGAAGTATGTTCACCTCGGTATGATTGTGTTGGCAACTGATAAACTAGATGAAAATAAAGCTGTGGTCAACAATATGGACAAAGTAAACTTCGTGACAAGAGAATTCCCATTGCCAAAGACGGCTACAGCATTTTGTCATACTTGCAAAGTCATAGGTTATGAGGAAAAAATTGGAATCGAGCCTGACGCAACAATCGGCGACAATCCAAACATCTATAAGGAACTCAGATACGGAAGAAAAAAATAATATAAACTGACAAGGTCGCTCACAAGGCGACCTTATTGCTGTCAAAAATATGCAAAAAGTCTATATCAAAAGTTGGGCTTGGTGATATAAGTAGTGTTTGTTAAAAATTTATCTTGAAAAATGAAAATGTAAATGATATACTTATACTTAGAATATAAGATAGGAGCAAATTATGTTTTGTATCAAAGATAATCATTTCGAGCTGGACGGCAAAAAATTCAATATTTATTCGGGTGCTATGCACTATTTCCGTATTCCGCATGAGTATTGGGAGGACAGACTTACCAAGCTCAAACTTGCAGGCTTCAATACGGTGGAAACTTATGTGAGTTGGAACTTGCACGAGCCAAAGAAGGGTGAGTTTTGTTTTGAGGGCGATCTCGATATTGCTGATTTTGTACGCACAGCTGCCAAACTTGGATTGTATGTCATCGTCAGACCCGGTCCATATATTTGTGCAGAGTGGGAGGCAGGTGGTTTGCCAGCGTGGCTCTTCAAAGACAAGAATATGCAACTTAGATGCTATTATGAGCCATATCTAGAGCATGTTCGCTCTTTCTATGCAAGACTGATGCAAGAACTTTTGCCACTCCAAATCACACAAGGTGGCAATATCATTGCTATGCAAGTGGAAAATGAGTACGGCAGTTATGCCAATGACAAGAGATACCTAAACTATATCAAAGATATGATGATAGAGCTTGGGGTGGACGTGCTGCTGCTTACCTCGGACGGCGAGTGGTGCAACATGCTCTCTTCTGGCTCACTCCCAGATGTGTTCAAGACAATCAACTTTGGTAGCAATGTCAAGGGCAGAATGAAAGCCCTAGATGCTTATCCAAAAAATGGACCAAAAATGTGTATGGAATTTTGGTGCGGTTGGTTCGACCATTGGGGCGAAAAACATCACACTAGAGGATATGCTTCAATCTTGAAGGAGTTGGAAAGCTTCTTTGACATTGATGCAAGTTTCAACTTCTATATGTTCCACGGCGGTACCAACTTTGGCTTTATGGCAGGCGCTAACCACTTCGCTAAGTATCAACCTACTGTCACCAGCTATGACTATTGCGCTTTGCTCAATGAGTATGGCGAATATACGCCTGCTTACCACGCAGTAAGAGAGCTTATGCACCGCAAACAAGGATTGAAACCTCAGCCACTTTTGTCTGTGGTAAAGCTCCAAAATATCGGAGAAGTCAAGCTCACTCAAGTGACAAGTTTGTTCGACAATATGGACAACATTGGCACAAAACATCATACAGCTTGCGCCCAACATATGGAAAGCTATGACCAGTCGTATGGACTTATCTATTACAAAACTTGCCTCGAGGGCAAATATAGTATGGGAAAATTGAGCATAGAGGACTTGCACGACAGAGCGCATATCTATATCGACGGCAATCTCAAACAAATATGCGATGTGACCGAAAAAGCTCCTCGCAAACACCGCAAAAACAGCTTTATGGTGAGCGGTTTCGAGGGCAAGAGAGAGATTTCGGCACTTGTGGAAGCTATGGGCAGAGTCAATTATGGTAGTCATATCAATGACCGTAAAGGTATGAGCGGATTCAAGCTCGGCGCACTCAATTTGCTTGATTATGAAGTGACTTGCTTGCCTCTCGACAACCTAGATAAGCTTGATTTTGGCAAAAACTGTGGCAAATATCCACTGTTTTTCAAGGGACAATTCAAAACTCAATTCAAAGCAGATTGTTTTGTTAGACTTGATGGATTTACAAAGGGCTATGTGTGGGTGAACGGACACAACCTTGGCAGATATTGGGAAATCGGTCCACAACAAACTTTGTATTTGCCAGGTGTATGGCTACAAGAAAACAACGAAATAATTGTATTAGAGCTTGACAACGCTACCGCAACAAGTGTGAGTATCGTTGACCAACATAAACTATAAAATTGTTGATATAAGGAGGAATTTATGGCAAACAGAATAGTTCTCAATGAACAATCTTATCACGGCGCAGGTTCTCGTGCGGAGCTTGCAAACATCATTCCAAGCAGGGGCTACAAGAAAGCTTTTGTGTGTTCGGACAAGGCTACATTCGGCGTGGGCGTAACTGCCAAAGTTACCGACGTGTTGGACAAGGCTGGACTTGACTATGTGGTACATACCGACATTGTGCCAAACCCACCTATCGAAAATGTTCTAGCCGGTGTAAAAGCTTTCAAAGATAGCGGCGCTGACTATTTGCTTGCTGTGGGAGGCGGTTCTTCTATCGATACTGCCAAGGCTATTGGTATTATTGTTGCCAATCCAGAGTTCGGCGATGTGAGAAGCCTAGAGGGCGTTGCTCCAACCAAAAATCCAAGTGTGCCAATTATTGCACTCCCAACTACCGCCGGTACTGCTGCGGAAGTTACTATCAACTATGTTATCACTGACAGAGAAAAACAACGCAAATTCGTGTGTGTTGATGTCCACGATATTCCTGTGGTGGCAATCATCGACAGCGAACTTATGTCTACTATGCCAAAGGGCTTGACCGCCTCTACCGGTATGGATGCACTCACTCACGCAATCGAGGGATATACTACCAAGGGTGCTTGGGAAATGACAGATATGTTCCATCTCAAAGCTATCGAGATCATATCAAAATCTCTCCGTGGCGCTGTAGAAGGCACTAAGGAAGGCAGAGAAGGAATGGCGCTTGGTCAATATATTGCAGGTATGGGATTCTCCAATGTAGGACTGGGCATTGTACACTCTATGGCGCATGCTTTGGGTGCTGTTTATGACACTCCACACGGCGTGGGCAATGCAATTTTGCTCCCAACCGTTATGGCATACAATGCTGAGGCTACCGGCGAAAAATATAGAGAAATCGCTAGGGCTATGGGTGTAGAAGGTGTGGACAATATGAGTCAAGCAGAATATCGCAAAGCTGCAGTTGACGCTGTACGCAAGTTGTCTATGGATGTGGGTATTCCTCAAGACTTGAAGGGTATTGTCAAAGAAGAAGATGTCGACTTCCTTGCCCAATCAGCTATGGACGATGCTTGCAGACCTGGCAATCCAAAAGATCCAACCAAGGAAGATATCATCGCTTTGTACAAGAGCTTGTTGTGATAGTAAAATCACAACATTGGGTGGAAATCGATAAAAATCAAAAAGTAAAACGAATATCCACTCCTTGGGGGTGGATATTTTTGTAAAATGCAGGGGATATTGAAAACGAGTCAATTATGTGGTATAATTGTAGTATAAATGGTAATGAAAATACTATCAAAAGGCGGCAATATTGACAAAATCTGAGAGTGTGAAAAGCGAATAATACGGAACGATAGGTAGTCGGGACATTTCCCAAAGGAGGGAGTTATGAAAAAGAAAATTGTGGCGATTGTAACAATAATTTTGGTGTTGGGAACAATGCTTACTTGTTTGGCGGCGTGCAACAAGCCTGCCAAAAAGAAATATGTCGTTGGTACATATAAGCTGACAAAATACACAGAGCAGTATTATCAGCAAGAAGGAATAACTGACAAGATGACTACCTATGAGATTGAGTCATATCTTGTGTTGGGCGAAAATGGCAAGGGATATTATGTCTACAAGGACAAGGATACCCCAATGAAAGCCAAAGAAATCAAAATTCAATACGAGGAAAACGAGGACAAGAAGATAATATCGGTAAAAACTTGGGAAAAAGATGATGATAAAGAAAGGATTTATAAGGTCAAATTCCAAGATGAAAAACAACTTGTAGACCGTTGGACTATAGTGAACAAATTTTTTACCAGAGGATATGATATTAAGTATACTAAAATCAGTAAGGCACAAGACCTAAGCGCAGTCAAAAGCGTGGTGGGAGATATACCTGTGTATGAGTATGGAATGTATCAATATACCGGAATGTATGAGACAAGCATAGATTATCCATACAACCAGTATGACCCAAATATTTATAAATTTGTCAATGTCGATGTCATCAATGCGAGTGCTAGCATTTATACCGCACTCAAAGCCGACAAGGTGCAAAAGGTGGAAACTTGTGCAGTAAGTTTTGTCAAAGACGCAGACGGCAAAGTCACCCAAATGAAAGTGGGCGATGTGGTGTACGATAGATATGTGGGCGGATTTAGACGAAATATCACACTGAATGTCAATGGGCAAGAAGTCGAGGCTATGGAAAATTTGTATTGTGTGTTGAACGAGGTAAAAACTTACGGAAAAGAATATTTCGATGAGAAAATCACCGAATATGAGAACAGCCAAAACCAAGGATAAAAGCAGATAAAATAATATAAATAGCAAAATAGACTGGCGCACGTCAGTCTATTTTTTTGCAAGAAAAGCAATTAAAACACGGCGCTGGAACTTGAAAAGTGTAGCGGTTGGAGTGGTAAATCGTTGAAAAGAAAAGAATAAAGTAAATTGGAAAATTGGCAAATAAAAGCGGAGTGATAGGACTATCACTCCGCAAAAAGTCGATACATATCGAGATTTATATCTTTTTATATTCGAGCATGTTCACGCATTGGAGCTGGTCGCCCACCATCAAATCGTGGGGGAGTAGGAACACGCTGATATCAAAAGTTTCGCCATTTTGGTCAACCAAAATAGCATAGTCGCCACATATCTCTTGGACAGTGTAAATTGTTGTTTGAGTAAAATCCATAATGCTCCTTGTGCAATCTACGCCAAATTTATAGTACGAGTGATGGCGGATTGTACACACGGGCAGCTAGTTCGTTGTTGAGCATATACAAACTCTTTGGATCAGAGCCGAACAATTCTAGCTTGGAAATGAGGTCGTTGGCATTGGTTTCTTCTTCGCCTTGCTCTTTGACAAACCAGTCCAAAAATTGCATTGTGCGGAAATCTCTCACGTCATAAGCTGCGGCATAGATATTGTTGATGAGAGAAGTCACATAATACTCGTGGTCAAGTCCAGCTTTGAGTACGCTCATATTGTCGGTGAGGACAACGTTTGGCTTGGCAATCGCATCGAGTACAACACGCTCGTTGTTGTTTTGGAGGTATTGGTACATAAGCATTGCGTGGTCACGCTCTTCTTGGGCTTGAACCTTGTACCAGTTGGCAAATCCGTTTAGACCTTTTGCCTCGAAATAGTTGGAAAAGTCCAAATAGAGATATGCAGAATAAAATTCTTTGTTGATTTGTTCGTTGAGAAGTTGAGCAACTTTTTCGTTTAGCATAATAATCTCCTTGTGTTTGGTCGGCAACAAATGCCTATACGAATATTATAAACGCAAACGGATTTAATTGCAATATCTAAGGTGAAAATTCTTGAAAATATATCAAAAAGACGATACATATCGAGATTTTTGGAAAAATCATGCAACAATTTTGCCCGTGATAGAGCAAAAACGAAAAGCGAAAAAGTTAATAAATGAAAAGAAAATTGACGAAAAGTGAAAGTATGCACAATATTTATAATATACATTTTGTTTTAAGATGGGTAAAACTATTGTCATAAAGCCTATTATAGTGTTATAATATATAAAATATAAGTAAAGAGGCAAACAATGAATATAAAATTTTCTCCACCTGACATAAGCCAAAGCGAGATTGATCAAGTCGTCGATGCGTTGAAGTCAGGATGGATTACTACTGGACCAAAGACTAAAGAATTCGAGAGAAGAATTGCCACATATTGTGGTGTAAGCAAGGCAGTATGCCTTAACTCAGCAACAGCTGGGTTGGAGCTTGTTTTGCGTATATTGGGTGTGGGCGAGGGTGATGAAGTCATCACCAGTGCATACACTTACACTGCCAGTGCAAGCGTGGTAGAACACGTGGGTGCAAAGTTGGTGCTTTGTGACACTGCCAAAGATAGCTATGAGATGGATTATGACCAACTCGCCACTCTTATCACCGCCAAAACAAAAGTGATTATTCCTGTCGATATTGCAGGCAATGTGTGCGACTATGACCAGTTGTGGAAGATTGTCGAGAGCAAAAAAGATATGTTCAATCCACAAGGCGACATTCAAAAAGCTATCGGCAGAGTGATATTGCTTGCAGATTGTGCACACAGCTTTGGCGCTAGCAGAAAGGGCGTGATGGCGGGAGCTGTGGCAGACTTTTCTTCGTTTAGCTTCCACGCTGTAAAGAATTTGACTACCGCAGAAGGTGGAGCTGTGACTTGGCGTGATATTGAGGGCATTGACAATGAGTGGTTGTACAAACAATTTATGTTGTGGTCACTCCACGGACAAAGCAAGGATGCTTTGGCTAAGACTCAAATCGGCGCATGGGAATACGACATTGTTATGTGCGGTCAAAAGTGCAATATGACTGACATTATGGCTGGCATAGGACTTGCTCAACTGGACAGATACGACAGCTTGCTTGCTCGCAGAAAAGAGATTATCTCTAGATATGACAAGGCTTTTGAAGGCATTGCCCAACCTGTGTCATATTTTGGCGAAGACTGGGCATCTAGCGGTCACCTATACCTTGCCAACGTGTATGGCATAACCGAGCAACAACGCAACGAAATCATCATCGAAATGGCTAAGCGTGGCATTGCAACCAACGTGCATTATAAGCCACTGCCTATGTTTACCGCATACAAGGCTTTGGGATTTGACATTGCCAATTATCCTAACGCACATGCAAGATATACAAGGGAAATCACACTTCCATTGCATACATTGCTCACTGATGAAGAAGTGGAATATATCATTCACAACTTTGTAGAATGTGTCCAAAAGGTGAAGTCTAGAATATAAAGTTTGAGCAAAATAAAAATGAGGATAGAAAATGTATAACAAAGTTGTTAAAAGATTTTTTGATTTTATGGTGGCATTGATTGCGATGCCATTCTTGCTGTTATTGTTTATACCGATTGCTATTGCAATTAAGTGTGAGGACGGAGGTCCGGTTTTTTATTGTGGTAAGAGAATAGGACGTAATGGTAAACCATTTAAGATGATAAAATTCCGCTCGATGAAAGTCAATGCGCCAGATATTAGATTGGAAGATGGCTCTACATATAATGCGGAAGATGATCCACGTGTGACTAAAGTTGGAAAATTTTTGCGTGCAACATCTATAGATGAATTGCCACAATTTTTCAATATTTTCGTGGGACAAATGAGTCTTATTGGTCCTAGACCAGACCCTGTGGATTGGTTGGATAAATATAGAGAAGATCAAAAAGATTTTTTGAAAGTTAGACCGGGTGTGACTGGATATAGCCAAGCATATTTTCGTAATAGTGTGGATTCTCAAGAGAAAATCAGCAATGATAATTATTATGCTCACAACATTTCTATGTGGTTGGATATTAAGATTTTTTTCAAGACTATTCAAACAATTGTCAAGAGAGAAAATGTTTATATAGATCAACAAAGAGTTGATTCAGCTGCTGATGAGAATATAGAGTTGATTGGGAAAAAGATATTGATAGTTGGCGCAAGTATTTTGCAGGTGCCAGCAATACAAAAAGCTAAAGAAATGGGATTGGAAGTTGCTGTTGCTGACTACAATCCAAATGCAGTGGGTATAAGTCTGGCGGACAAATACTTCAATGCAAGCACAATCGATAAAGAAGCATTGCTTAAGGTGGCTCAAGAATATAAACCAGACGGCATTGCTACAATGGCGACTGATATGCCTATGAGAGCTATTGCGTATGTGTGTGAAAAAACAGGATTGAACGGTATTTCGCAAGATTGCGCATTCAAATGCACTGACAAGGTAGCAATGATTAAGAGCTTCGCAAGCAATGGTGTGCCAAGTCCAATGTTTTGGGAAATATCCAACATCGAGCAGTTGGTGGAAAACAAAGAAAAATTCATTTTTCCTTGTATTATGAAACCTTCAGATAATTCGGGTAGTCGTGGAGTGGTGTTGTGTCACAGCTTTGAAGAATTGAACCAAAACTATGAATATGCGCACTCAAGTTCTCGTGATGGAGTAGTGTTGATAGAAGAATATATGACAGGCGATGAGGTAAGTGTAGAAACTTTTGTGGTAGATGGTGTTGCCAACGTCCTACAAATTACTGACAAACTTACAACAGGTGCGCCACATTTTGTAGAAATGGGACACTCCCAACCTACAAAGTTAAGCAAACAAGCACAAGAGTCTATCAAAGATGTTGCACAAAAAGCCGTGACGGCAGTTGGGTTGACCAATGGACCAGCACATTTGGAAATGATGGTAAAGAATGATAATGCTCGAATGATAGAAATGGGAGCTCGCATGGGAGGGGATTGTATCACTTCGCATCTTGTACCTTTGTCAACAGGGATTGATATGACCAAACAAACAATTTTGTGTGCTTTGGGAGAAAAAGTAGAGTTGGAACCAAAACTTTCCAAAACTAGCGTCATCAAGTTTATCAAAGGAGAGATAGGAACTTTGGAAAAAATAGATGGCATAGAACAAGCCGAAAAAGTTGAAAATGTCAAAGAGATAGGATTTTTTAAGCATATTGGTGACAAAATAGAAGACATACACTCTAGTGCAGACAGGGTGGGATATGTTGTTGCTCAAGCTGATAGTATGGCAGATGCAGAAAATGCTTGTTCTCAAGCAATGAAAAATATAAAAATTGAAGTGAGGTAGGATATGAAAATATGGTTGGTTAGTCATTATGCAATGCCACCGCATCTTGAAGAAAGAGTTAAAACTATTCGATATGCGAAGTATTTGCAAGAGATGGGACATGAGGTATTGTTGATTACGGCAAGCACAATTCACAATACTGATATAAATTTGATAGAGGATAAATCTAAATATGTCGAAAAAGAATATGATGGATTGAAATACGTACATATACGTTGCGATCAATATAAAGGTAGTGGGGCAAAAAGAGTGCTTAATCTTTTGCAATTCCAATTTAGATTTTTGTCAATTATGAAGAAGTTTGCCAAACCTGATGTGATTGTAGCCGATTGTAATTGTATCAATTATTATGGAATAAATAAGTTCGCTAAAAAATATGGTATAGCTTTTGTTTCGGAGATACGAGATTTGTGGCCATTGTCCATTGTGGAATATAAAAACATGAGCAATTCCAATCCAATTATCAAAATGCTTTATCAAGCGGAAAAGAGAATGTACAAGCAGTCTAACGCAATTGTTTTCTCTATGGAAGGTGGAAAGGATTATATCATCGACAAAGGTTGGAGCTCCAAAATTGATTTGAATAAAGTTTTCTATATCAACAATGGTATTGACCTAGAAGAGCAAGAAATTCAAAGAAAGGAAAATTCTTTTGAAGATAAAGATTTGGATGATGATAGTTTCAAAATAATTTATACAGGTTCGATTCGTACTGCCAACGCTGTGGACAAGCTTGTAAAAGCCGCAGAAGAACTTAGAGATTGTCCAAAAATAAAGTTTTTGTTGTATGGCAATGGCGATGCTCGTGCTGATTTGGAACAATATTGCCAAGAACACAATTTGACAAATATTGTGTTCAAAGGAAAAGTTGAGAAAAAATATATTCCATATATATTGTCAAAAGCTAGTTTGACTATTGTTTCTGTTATGAATACAAGTATAAGTAATTATGGTGTGAGTTGGAATAAGTTGTTTGACTATATGAATGCAGGTAAACCTATTATTTCTACCGTAAAAGTTAATTATGATATAATTGAGAAAAATCACTGTGGTATTAGCTTGGATAGTCAAGAATCGAAAGATATAGCAAAGGCTATTATGCAAATATACAATTTGCCAAAAGAAGAATATGAGCAAATGTGCGACAATGCAAAACAAGGTGTAAAAGAATATGATTATAAGATTTTGACACAAAAACTTGAAAATGTTATGCAATATGCCATCGACCACCCTGTAAAAAGTCAAAGGAGAAAATAGAATGCAATTTATTGATTTGAAAAAGCAATATCAAGTTCTAAAAGAACAAATTGATGCAAATGTAATGAAAGTGATAGATGAAGGTCACTATATCGGCGGAGAAGAGGTAAAAACCTTGTCCAACGAGCTTGCTACATATTGTGGCGTAAAGCACTGTTTGACTTGTGCCAATGGTACAGATGCTTTGACTATTGCGCTAAGATGCTTGAATGTAGGTGAGGGAGATGCAGTATTTGTTCCAACATTTACATTTTTTGCTAGCGCTGAAACGGTTGCTCTAGAAGGTGCAACTTGCATTTTTGTTGATGTAGATGAAAGGACATTCAACCTTGATAGCAAAAAGCTGGAAAAAGCAATCGAGCAAGTAATCAAAGAAGGAAAACTAAATCCAAAGTGTGTAGTGGTGGTGGATTTGTTTGGTCAACCAGCTGATTTCCCTGCAATTAGAGAAGTAACTGACAAATATAACCTACCAATAATCGAAGATGGAGCGCAAGGTTTTGGCGGAAGTATCAATGGCAAGAAAGCTTGTTCTTTTGGTGATATAGCAACCACATCATTTTTCCCAGCAAAACCACTTGGCTGTTATGGCGATGGCGGAGCTATTTTTACTGACAATGATGAGTATTTTGCTTTGATGTCATCACTTGCTGTGCATGGAAAAGGAAGTTATAAATACGATAATGTGCGAATTGGATACAACTCTCGTCTTGACACAATTCAAGCGGGAATATTGTTGCCAAAGTTGCATGCTTTTGAACAATATGAGCTTAGAGATAGGAACGTGATTGCGAGCAAATACGATGAATTGTTGTCCAAAGACTTTGTAACACCATTTGTGCCACAAGGCTTTGAGAGTAGTTGGGCACAATATACTTTGATTTTGGACAGCACTGAGCAAAGAGAACAAATGCAAGCAAAACTTAAAGATAAAGGCATTCCAACAATGGTATATTATCCAATCCCTATGCACAAACAAAGTGCGTTCAAGGGATATGATTTCAATTTGGATGATTTGAAAGTTGCAGAAAGCCTTTGCGGAAGAGTTATGAGTATACCAATGCACCCATATCTCGACGATCAAACAATCAGCATAATAACAAATGCATTGCAAGAATGTAAATAAGGATATATAATATATATGGGAAAAGATTATTTTGTACATGAGTCTAGTTATGTAGATGAGCCTTGCCAAATTGGGAAGGGAACAAAAATATGGCATTTTAGTCATATTATGAAGGATTGTATAATCGGCGAAAATTGCAATATAGGACAAAATGTTGTTATATCGCCAAGTGTTGTATTGGGCAACAATGTAAAAATTCAAAACAATGTGTCGGTATATACTGGCGTAAAATGCGAGGACGATGTATTCCTTGGACCTAGTTGTGTTTTTACCAATGTTATCAATCCACGCAGTCATGTTAGTCGTAAAGATGAGTATAGAGATACCCTTTTAGGTAAAGGTTGTAGTTTGGGAGCTAACAGCACAATAGTCTGTGGACACAATATTGGAAAGTATGCACTTGTAGGTGCGGGAAGTGTAGTGACAAAAGATGTGCCAGACTATGCTTTGGTAGTAGGAAATCCTGCTAGAATAAAAGGATATGTGTGCAATTGTGGCGAAAAACTAGCGTTTGAAAATGGTGTAGCCATTTGCAGATGCGGAAGAAAATATAAAAATGAAGATAATATAGTTAAGGAGATATGATACTATGGGAATGAAAGAAGAACTTTTGAAGAAAATTGCTGACAAATCAATCGTTGTTGGCGTATGTGGTCTTGGTTATGTAGGATTGCCTCTTGCAGTAGAAAAAGCAAAAGCAGGGTTTAAGACAATCGGATTCGATGTACAAGACAGCAAAGTAAATATGGTAAATAGTGGACAAAACTACATTGGTGACGTAGTTAATGAGGATTTGGCAGAGTTGGTAAAAAGCGGTATGTTGAGAGCAACAACTGATTTTTCTTTTGTAAAAGATGTTGATTTTATTGCAATTTGTGTGCCAACTCCACTTGATATTCATCAACAACCAGATATTAGCTATGTAAAGAGCAGCGCTATTGCTATCTCAAAGCATTTGACTAGAGGCACAATGGTTGTATTGGAGTCAACAACATATCCAGGCACAACTGAAGAATTGCTCAAGCCTATCCTTGAAGAAGGTAGTGGTTTGAAGTGTGGCGAAGACTTTTATCTTGGTTTTAGCCCAGAAAGAGTTGACCCAGGCAACTTGATATACAAAACAAAAAACACACCAAAAGTTGTGGGTGCTATCGGTGATGACGCAAGAGAAGTTATCGCTACAATGTATAGAGCAGTATTGCAAAGTGAAATATATGAAGTGTCTTCTCCTGCTGTAGCTGAAATGGAGAAAATTTTGGAGAATACTTACCGCAATATCAACATTGGTCTTGTCAATGAGCTTGCTCAACTTTGCCACAAGATGGGTATCAGTATTTGGGAAGTTATTGACGCTGCCAAATCTAAGCCTTATGGATTTCAAGCATTCTATCCGGGTCCTGGTCTTGGTGGACACTGCATCCCACTTGATCCATATTATTTGTCTTGGAAAGCTAGAGAGTTTGGGTTCCATACTTCTATGATCGAGTCTTCTATGATGATCAATGACAAAATGCCAGAGTACACTGTAGAAAGAATAGGTGACATTCTCAATAGATTTAGCAAGTCACTAAAAGGTGCAAAGGTGCTTCAACTTGGTGTGGCATACAAACAAGATATTGATGACTATCGTGAAAGTCCGGCTTTGGTTGTAGGTGACTTGTTGAGAAAGGAAGGCTGCAATGTAGAATATTATGACCCATACATTCCAACTTATAGATATAAGGGCAACACATATCAAGGAATTGAGAAAATTGATGCCGATGTAGTATCAAAATATGATATTGTGGTGGTAACAAGTGCGCATACCACTATTGATTATGATATGGTAGCTGAGAGTGCGGTAGTTGTATTCGATACAAAGAATGCGATGAAGAATGTGAAGAATAGAGAAAAAATCGAATTGCTATAAAAGGAGAAATTGTCGTTAGAAAAGATTTTCAACGGCAGTGTTAAAAGGTGAAAAAATGAAATACGCACTAATTGGATGTGGAAGAATTTCCACCAATCATATCAAAGCTGCTGTTGCCAACAATCTTGAGATTGTGGCAGTATGCGATGTAGTAGAAAGTCATATGCAAGATGTACTTGCAAAACATGGACTAGAAAACGATGCAAGTATCAAAAGATATACTGACTATAAGCAAATGATTGCTGAAAATAGTGATATTCAACTCATAAGTATTGCTACAGAAAGCGGTCTGCATGCAGAGATTGCATTGTATTGTATAGAAAACGATATCAATGTCATCATTGAAAAACCTATGGCGATGAATATTCATGATGCCAACAGAATTATTGAGCTATCAGAAAAGAAAGGTGTAAAAGTTTGCGCAAGCCACCAAAATAGATTTAACATAGCTGTTCAAGAAATGCGTAATGCACTGGAGAATGGAAGATTTGGCAAACTCTCACATGGTAGCATTCATGTAAGATGGAATCGCAACAAGGATTATTATACTCAAGCTCCTTGGAGAGGCACTTGGGCGCAAGATGGTGGTGCTTTGATGAATCAATGTATCCATGGTATTGATTTGCTCAGATGGATGATGGGAGATGAGATAGATGAAGTGTATGGTGTGACAAAACAACAATTCCACGATTATCTCCAATGCGAAGATATTGGTATGGCAGTTATTCGTTTTAAGAATGGCGCTGTCGGAACCGTAGAAGGTACAACCAATGTTTATCCAAAGAATTTGGAAGAAACTTTGTATTTGTTTGGCGAAAATGGTACAGTAAAACTTGGTGGTAAGTCTACCAATGCTATTGATGTATGGAATTTTGCCGATGCGACAGATGCAGATGCTGACAAACTAGGATTTCATGAAGCGACTTCTAACGTATATGGAAATGGACATACTAGCTTGTTTGCGGATATGATTGATGCTATCCAAAATGATAGAAAACCATATGTAGACGCTAGAGCAGGTAAGAGAGCTTTGGAACTTGTCCTTGCAATATACAAATCATCATTTGAGGGCAGACCAGTCAAGTTGCCTCTTGATGACAGCGTCAGCTCTATGGACTTTTTTGGGGGGTTTGATAAATAAGGAATCGTATGGCAAAGATATTGCATATATGTAGCAACTATTGTACAACCAAGATTTTTCCGAATATGCTATACAAGCTAAACCAAAAATTCGGGGAAAATTATTTATATTGTCCAGTTAAATATAATGCTAGTGAAAACAATTATAGTTATCTTGACAAAAATGATGAAATATTTTTGTATAACAAAGATTATGCAAAAATAAGCCCTAGCTTTTCCAAGTTGGATACAATGTTGTTTTTCCCAAAACGCACTAGAATAAGCAAAGATATCCAGTCGATGTATAATATAAATTCTTTCGACGTTTTGATGGGGCATTCACTATTTACTGATGGTTGGGTAGCTAGAAAGTTGGCAAAAAAATATAACAAAGAATATGTTGTATTTATACAAAACTCTGACATAAACTACTTTTTCAAAAAAATGTTTTTTTTGAGAAGTCGAGCAATTAAAATAATGAGAGATGCGAAAGCAATTATTATGTGTTCTGAAGTGGTGAAAAGTGAGTTGTTTGTACATTATGTGCCAGCAAAATATAAGGAAGAACTTGAAAGTAAAATTGTTACTATTCCTTTTGGTATAGAAGAGAGATTTACTTCGGATATTTACACGAAGGAAAGAGAGCTAAAAGAAGAAATAAATATAATCACTGTAGGCACTATTGATGACAACAAAAATCAAATAGCCGTGGCAAAAGCAATATCGAAAATGTTAGAACAAGGCTATTCTATAAGATATACGCTTGCTGGCAACGTTGTTAGTGAGGAGAGACTTCAAGAACTTTGTCAATACGAATTCGTAGAATATGTTGGAAGAAAAAATTATGAGGAATTGATAAGTCTATATAGGCGAAGTGATATTTTTGTTTTGACATCTATCTTCGAGACATTTGGCTTGGTTTATGCTGAAGCAATGAGTCAAGGTCTGCCAATAGTATACTCTAAGGGGCAGGGTTTTGATGGAATTTTCGAAGATGGAATGGTGGGTTATCGTGCCAATGCGTTGGATAGTGATGATATACAAAAAGCTATAAAAAAAGTGATAGAAAACTATAGCGAATTAAGCCGAAATGCAAGAAAACAAGTTGCTATTTTTGATTGGAATAATGTAGCAACTAAATATTATCAAACTATCGTTAGGTGATAAGGAGTGAAATGTTAGGAATAGTATTATTAAATTATAAGAATTATCAAGAAACAATAAGTTGTGTAAAACAACTTCAATCACAAATAAGAAAAGGTGACAGGATTTATGTTGTGGACAATTGTTCCCCAAACAATTCTTTTGAAGAGTTGCAAAAAGAATTGAAAAATCTAGATAATGTTGAAGTGATTGAAAGTGGTAAAAACGGCGGATTTTCTTATGGTAATAATGTCGGATTTCGAAAAGCCGTAGCAGATGGTTGTGAGGAATTGTTGTGTAGTAACTCGGATATAGAGTTTTATGCTGGCTGTATAGAGGAATTAAGAAAAGCACTATATCGTTATGAATACGTAGCTGTTGTAGGACCAAAAATTTATACAAAAGATGGTGGATTGCAAATGTGTAATAAAACAAAACTTACGCCATTTCGCTTTTTAATGCATCACAAACCATTTGTATATTTGGATTGGTTCGGAATAAATAAGAAATATGCTTTGGCAGATTATCAATTTGATAAGGAATTGGTATTTCAAGGTATGGTATCTGGTTGTTGTTTTATGATCAAAACAAGTGTCCTTGAACAAATAGGCTATCTTGATGAGAACGTGTTTTTGTATCATGAGGAAGATATTTTAGCGGCTAAACTTGAACAAATTGATATGAAAACAATGATAGAACCAAGTGCAGAAATAGTACACTGGGGTTCTGGTACAATTGGTGCAATTTCACCATTTACTAGATATTGTACTTTTGCAAGTGGTTTATATTATTTGTGGAATTATGCACATGCATCAAAATTTGCAATGAGATTTATTCTATTTGTAACAAGTCTAATGTTTGGCTTTTATAGTCTAAAGGATAAAGAATATAGTAAATATAAAAAACAACTAAAAAAAGAAGTAAAAGATTTGCTTAGAAGTAAAAGAATGATTGGTGAATAATGCAAAATAGGGTTTTGTATAAAAATAATAATATAGGATTCATGTTATTCGTATTATCATTTATGTGTTTTACGGTCTTTTCATCGTACAATGCATTTATGACCATAGATTTGCCATTCCCTGTTTTGATTGTTTTTATGCTATTTCAGTTTTTTGCGTTTGTGTGCCTTAGTATGAAATATCAATATAAAGTTCCATCAATAATTGCATTTTTGCTAATTGGTAGAATGATGTATTTTTTAATTAATGCAACAATAAAAAATATAGGATTTGAGTATATTATAAGTGAGATTGCTATAACTTTTTTGGCGATATATTTATTCTCATTTATGTATTCTTTTGCAGACTATCAAGGTAAGGTAATCAAGATATTGCTCGGCGGATTGGGGTGCATGACATCATTGCAACTGATAGTTGGAATTTTGTTGCACGGCAGTGCTAAAACCGATATTGTGGCTGGACTTGGACATAGTAACTATGCGGCTGCATTCTTAGTATTGTCTTTTGGCGTTTTTTTGTTTGACAGAGCAAGTTGGCTCAATGTGATCGTTGCTGTCATAAATCTTATTGGATTGTCGGTGACACAATCATTTGGAGCATATTTTGCAGTAGTTATTTTGATTATAATAAAAATTGTAATATCATATGACTGGTCAAAACAAAAGACATGGATAGCGTTGTTTTTGATTTTTGGCATTCTTGTATTAGCTATAACACTTTTGGCTGATTCAAGTTTTCTTAAGCCAATTATAACAAAAATTAAGCAAAAGATAGATTTTTTGCTAGCAGGGAATTTTGAAGCCTTTGGTTCTTCCCGATTATCATTATACAGATTTTCGTGGAACAATATCAAGAAAGATATATGGTTTGGACAAATTATTAATTTTGAGCCAACAATACTTGAAGGGGATCCTAGTTTTAAATTTCAATATGCTAGAACGCACAATTTATTTTTGGAATCAATTTTGTTGTATGGATTGGTAGGAAGTTTGTTTAATGTTGCTCTTGCGATTTATCTGATAAAAAGAATATTAAGAAACAGGAAAAATTCAAATATAAAGCTTGCTGTTTCATACGCATTGTTGGCTGCTTTTATCCATGGATTAATAGAACCAAATTTCTTTACTATGCACTTTGATTTCGTATGCTGGTCGCTATTTGGCTATTTGTTGTCGCCAAATCAAGATGAAGATAAAGAAGGGTTGTTGACTAAGATAAAGGAGGAAAACAATGCAAAAACTATCTGTGCGTAATTTGATGAAAATGTTTTCTGTGACAATGCTAGCACAGATCACGGCGCTTTTTGTAAGCGTTATGATGGTTTTGTACACTCCAAATAAAATAGGTACAATCAACTATGGGTATTGGCAACTATATTTAATGTATGCGAGCTTTGTTGGCTTTTTCCATTTTGGATTCAATGATGGATTGTATTTACGTTTGGGGGGTAAATCCTTTGATGAGTTGGACAAGTCATCAATCAAAAGCCAAATGGTTGTAGTTGTAGGTTTTGAATACATAATAGGTGCAATTATTTTTTTAGTGGCATTATTTGGAATAAAAGATGCAGATAAATCATTTGTAATCTGTGCAGTAGCAATAAACCTTGTGCTTGTATTGCCATATTCTTTGTTATCATATATATTGCAGGCGTGTGGAAGGGTCCAGTGGTATTCATTGGCACTGATTGTTGAGAGATTAACATTCTTGATAGTACTTATAATATGTTTGGAGTGTGGAATTAATAATTATAAGATTATGATTGTCATTGACTTGGCTAGCAGAGTTATTTCTCTTGTAATGTTGTCTATTGTGAATAGAAAAATTTTGTTTGCTAAACTAGAAGATTTAAAAAAGACAATGAAAGAAGTGGCTAGTAATGTGTCTATAGGCATTAAGCTCATGATTTCAAACATTGCAAGTATGTTGATAATTGCGGTAGGAAGATTGATGATTGAGAAAGTATGGGGAATTGAGACTTTCGGAAAGATTTCGTTGTCAATATCTCTTGCAAACTTTCTTATCACTTTTTTGACTGCAATAAGTATGGTATTGTATCCAATATTGCGCAATTTGAATACAGAAAATTCACGCAAAATTTATCATATAACTAGAACTTTGTTTATGTTGTTGATTTCTACTGCGATGTTGTGTTATGTTCCAATGAAAGCTATACTTGATCGCCTATTGCCTCGCTACCAAGAAGGTATAAAATATCTTGCAATATTGTTTCCAATGTGCTTGTTTGAGGCAAGAATGCAATTGGTCTCAATCACATATTTAAAAGTATATAGCAAGGTAAATGCTATGCTGGTGTTGAATATAATTTCACTAGCAATAAGTATTGTATTATGTAGTATTGCAGTGTTTGCATTTAAGAATTTAAATATAGCAGTTATGGCAATCTTGATAGCGATAGCGATAAGAAGCATATTGTTTGATATTTATACTGAAAAAATTATAGGTCAACATTATCGTTTAAATGCTATAATGGAAATTCTGCTTAGTATTGTTTTTTCGTTTAGTGCGTGGTATATTGGTGGCTGGAAATCAATGCTTATATATGCGGCAATACTTATAGTATATTATGTATTGAATAAAAATAATATAAAAAATATGATAATTAGTATAAAGGAGATTAGGAATGGAAATTTGTAATACGAAACTAAGGGGGGTAAAAATTATCACGCCAATAGCTCATGGCGACAACCGAGGTTGGTTTATGGAGACTTACAACAAAGCTGACTTTGATAAAGCTGGGCTAGATTATGTGTTTGTACAGGACAACCAAAGTTTTTCGGCACAAAAGAATATATTGCGTGGATTACACTTTCAAAATAATCCTTATGCACAAGCAAAATTAGTAAGGTGTACAAGAGGTAAAATTTTGGATGTGGCAGTTGATATTCGCAGAGGAAGCCCTACTTTTCTGGAATATGTGGCTGTAGAATTAAGCGAAGAAAATCATAAACAATTGATGATTCCTAGAGGTTTTGCTCATGGATTTGTTACATTAACAGAAGATGTTATGGTTCAATATAAAGTGGATAATGTATATAATAAAGAGGCAGATAGAGGTATTTCTTACAAAGATTTATCAATTGGAGTAGATTGGGGTGTTGAAACACCTATTCTATCTCAAAAAGATAGTACAAGCCCATGTTTGGTAGATAGTGATGCGAATTTTACTATAAAAGTGCTTGTTACGGGTGTTAATGGACAGCTAGGATATGATGTTGTTAAGCGCTTGAATGCATTGGGAATAGAGTGTAAGGGAGCGGATAAAGCCGACTTTGATATTTCTGACTTTGAACAAACGAGAAACTATATTAAAACATACAATCCTGATGTTGTAGTACATTGTGCTGCTTATACTGCTGTGGACAAAGCTGAAGATGAACAAGAAATATGTCGCAAAATAAATGTTGTGGGCAGTGAAAATATTGCAAAAGTATGCAAGGAAATTGATAGTTCAATGGTATATATATCAACAGATTATGTGTATGATGGAAAAGGAGATTTGCCATTTAAGGTTGAGGATACCCCAAATCCACAAAATGTTTATGGCTTGACAAAATTGCAAGGTGAGGAATCTTGTAGGGCTATATTGGACAAGTTGTATGTAGTAAGAACAAGTTGGGTATTCGGTATTAACGGTAATAATTTTGTCAAAACAATGCTCAAACTTGCACAAAATCACGATCATATTTCAGTTGTAGGAGATCAAATAGGCTCTCCTACATATACGGTTGATTTGGCGGAATTTATTTGCTATATTTTGCAAACCCAAAAATATGGTATTTATAATTGTTCCAATGAAGGATATTGCTCTTGGTATGACTTTGCGCAGGCTATTTTTAAAAAGGCTGGTGTAAATGTTCAAGTCGATAAGGTGACAAGTAAGGAATATCCTGCTAAAGCAAAAAGACCACTCAACAGCAGAATGGATAAATCTAAATTGACACTAAATGGTTATCACGTAATGCCAAGTTGGGAAAATGCGTTAGAACGTTATTTGGAGGAGATGAATAAATGAAAATATTGGTAACAGGGGGAGCTGGATTTATTGGAGCTAACTTTATTTATTATATGTTGGATAAATATCCTGAATATGATATTGTTTGTTTGGATAAACTTACATATGCAGGCAATTTATCTACTTTAGAAAAGGCTATGCAAAACGCCAAATTTAAATTTGTAAAAGGTGATATTGCAGATGTAGAATTTGTAAACAATTTATTTGCACAAGAAAAATTTGATATAGTGGTGAATTTTGCTGCTGAAAGCCATGTAGATAGAAGTATTGAGGATCCTCGTACATTTTTGATAACAAATATTTTAGGAACTCAAACTCTTATGGATGCGTGTAGAAAATATGGCAATATAAGATACCATCAAGTATCGACAGATGAAGTATATGGTGATTTGCCATTGGATAGATTGGATTTGTTTTTTACAGAAACAACACCAATACATACCTCAAGTCCTTACAGTTCTTCTAAAGCAGGGGCTGATTTGTTGGTACTTGCATATTATAGAACTTATGGACTACCAGTTACGATATCAAGATGTAGTAACAACTATGGACCATATCATTTTCCAGAAAAACTTATTCCGTTAATGATTTCTAGAGCGCTTGCAAATAAGAGCTTGCCAGTTTATGGTAATGGGCTTAATGTGCGAGATTGGCTATATGTGGAAGACCATTGTCGAGCTATAGATTTGATAATTCATCGTGGAAAAATCGGTGAAGTATACAATGTTGGCGGACATAATGAGAGAACAAATATTGATATTGTAAAGATTATCTTAAAAGAACTGAATAAGCCAGAAAGTTTAATTACGTATGTTGCTGATAGAAAAGGGCACGACATGCGTTATGCAATTGACCCAACAAAAATCTATAATGAATTGGGCTGGTTGCCAACAACGACATTCCAAGAAGGAATTAAAAAAACTATCGATTGGTATCTAAAAAACGAGAAATGGTGGCAAGATATTCTTAGTGGAGAATATCAAAATTATTATAAAAAAATGTATGAACAAAAATAAGGAGAGGAAAAAATATGAAAGGAATTATTTTGGCTGGGGGAAGTGGAACAAGATTATATCCTATAACTGCTAAAGTATCAAAACAATTGTTGCCTGTGTATGATAAACCGATGATATATTATCCATTGTCAACATTGATGTTAGCAGGTATAAGAGATATTCTTATAATTTCTACGCCGCATGATTTGCCAATGTTCAGAGATATGCTTGGCAATGGTGAAAGATTTGGTATAAATTTGTCTTATGCAGAACAGCCAAGCCCCGATGGTTTAGCACAAGCTTTCTTGATAGGCGAAGACTTTATCGGAAATGATAATTGCACTTTGATATTGGGCGATAATATTTTCTATGGCAATGGATTGGCAAATATACTGAAACAAGCAATTACGAATGAGGATAAAGCAACGGTTTTTGGCTATTATGTTGATGACCCTGAGAGATTTGGTGTTGTTGAATTTGATGAAAACAACAAGGTGATTTCTATTGAGGAAAAACCAAGCAACCCAAAAAGTAATTATGCTGTTACAGGTTTGTATGTTTATGACAAAAATGTAGTAAAATATGCCAAATCGATTAAGCCAAGTAAGAGAGGAGAGTATGAAATAACAGACCTTAATAATATATATTTACAAAAAGGTAAGCTTGATGTAAAATTGTTGGGAAGAGGGTTTGCATGGCTAGATACAGGTACACCAACTTCACTTATTGAAGCAGGTGAATTTGTAAGATTGTTAGAAAAACGCCAAGGAATTAAGATTAGCGTGCCTGAAGAAATTGGCTATATCAATGGTTGGCTTAGCAGAGAAAAATTGTTGGACATAGCTGAAAAATATAGTAATTCAGCATATGGAAAACACTTATTATCTGTAGCAAATAATACAATAAAATATTAGTTGTAGGGAAATAATGCTAAAAAAATAGTTAAATAAATTTTGAGCAATTTGAATGTAAAAATGTAATATAAAATAGCAAAAAACTCAATACGTATCGACTTTTTGAAGAATGTGCCTATGCGGGCGCATTCTTTTATATCTAAAATTTGCAAGTTGGCTTATTAATCCCTATCGACTTGCTCCCACTTGCGTTGTTGCAAACCACTTCCCCTTACTAAGGGGCAGTCTTTTATTCGGTTTTATTTAGATGTAGATGAGTTGTTCAAAACAACATTATTCATACGAAAATGCTATGCTGTTATAATTATTATAACATTATACTGCTTTTGGTTGCTTTGATTGGGTGGGATATGCTACACTTGTACTATATTTTCAACTTAAAGGTTAGGGAAAATGGAAGAAAAAGGTTTCAAAAGTAGAATTGGATTTATCTTTGCTGCTGCCGGCAGTGCGGTAGGACTTGGCAACTTGTGGGCATTCCCATTCAAGGCAGGTATGAACGGCGGTGCGGCTTTCGTGCTGGTTTATGTGCTTATGGCAGTCATTATCGGCTTTGTCGGAATGGTCAGCGAAATGTACATCGGTAAAAGAAGTGGTAAAAATATCATCGACTCTTATGCTAGTGTCAACAAGGGCTTTACTTGGGTAGGTGTGCTTGGCGTAATATCTACCACCATCGTCGCCAGCTATTATATCGTGCTTGGCGGTTGGGTAACTAAGTATATGTGGAGCTATCTTGTTGGCTCAGACCTTGCGTTGGGTGGCAATGACTATGCAGGATATTTTACCCAATTTTCGCAATCAGGTGGCACACCAATCTTGTTTATGGGTATCTTCTTTGGACTATCTATGCTTATCTTGGTGTTCGGCGTCCAAAAGGGTATCGAAAGAATTAGCAAAGTGCTTATGCCACTACTTCTTGTGCTTATGCTCGTGCTGATGGTGAGATCACTCACTCTTAGCAACAAACAAGGCGTGCTAGATGGCATCAAGTTCTATCTCAAACCTGATTTTAGCAAAATGGAATCCAAGTCGATTTTGGCAGCAATGGGACAAGCCTTTTTCAGTTTGTCGCTCGGCTGTGGCACAATGTGCGTATATGGTAGCTATTCCAAAAATCACAAGGGACTTGCCAAGAGTGCGGCTATGGTAATTATGCTCGACACAATCGTAGCACTTGTGGCAGGCTTGATGATTTTCCCTGCAGTATTCGCATTCGGCAAAACTCCTGCAGAAGGTCCTGGACTTTTCTTCATCGTCTTGCCAGAGATTTTTGCATCAATGCCAGCAGGAAGATTTTTCGGATTCTTGTTCTTTTTCTTGGTGTTCGTGGCGGCTATCACTTCAATCATCTCAATGGTAGAAGTATCGCTCCAAACAACTATCGAAAAGACCAAAATCAAACGCCCAATAGCTGTGGTTATTTTCACCGCAATTATCTTCGTGATTGGTTCGCTTGTTTCACTATCCCAAGGTGCTGTCAAGGGACTTCAAGTCAACGGAATTGAGCTACTCACTTTCTTCGACACAATCATCTCTCAATATATGATGCCATGCGGTACTATCATCGCTTGTGTATTGGTAGGCTGGCTCATCAACAGAAAGGAAATCGACGAAGAGTTCTCCGACTTCAAACTCGAAAAAGTGTGGTTGTTCTTTGCAAAATACGTGACGCCAATTTTGGTAGGCGTGATCTTGTTCTTCGGTATATTCAAGTTCGAGGGAGGGTTCGGCTTTGTCAATGACTGGCGTATGATTTTGACGGCAGTGGTTGTAATGCTGGTGCTCTCAATGACTAATGTTATCATACTCGCTGTCAAGAAGAAAAACGGCGGCAATATGGCTCGATTGTACAACGGCGGAAATGCAGAAGGCGCTTGCGACGTGGCAGAAAATGAAGAAGTTGCCACTCCAAGTGCTGATGAAGAATAATCAACGATATTGATAAACAAAAGACTCCAAGTGATTGGGGTCTTTTAATTTTTACAATATAAAAGAGCGTCCCTTGTTGCAAGATGAAGTCTTTTACAAGGATAGTTATTATCAATAGAGAAGAGCGCCACTTATGGTAAGGGGAGTTATTTTGCGTTAGTGCTAACGGAAGCAAAACTGAGGGGATAAGAGTTGTTGCAAGGAGTTAGCTTTTGACAAGCCCTCAGTCTAGTTTCCGCTTTCAGCTCCAACAAGCCAGCTCCTATTGGCCTGTCTAATGGACAGTCTTTTTCAAGGATCTTATTATATATGCAGGCAGTGGCATTTTTAGGGGTTATAAATGACCTCAAAGTAGAGATTTTGGCACAAATATGCACTCTCGTGGTGGCTGTATGTAAAATTTGAAAAAACACAATATATTGTGATATTGAGTGTTGACAATCCCAATATGTTGTTATATAATGAAAAAGCACAAAATAACTAATCAATCAAAAAGGGGTGTAGAATATGTACAAAGTTGAAAAAAGAGACGGCAACGTAGTTGACTTCTCACTTGCTAAAATCAGCAAGGCAATCGAAAGAGCATTTATCGCTCAAAACAGACAATATGTACCTACCATTATCGAGACATTGGCTCTCAGAGTTACAGCAGACTTTGAGCCAAAGGTTGCTGATGGCAGAATTACAGTTGAAGCAATCCAAGACAGCGTAGAGAACGTGCTTGAACAATCTGGTTATACCGATGTTGCAAGAGCATACATTCTTTATCGTAAACAAAGAGAAAAAATCCGTAATATGAAATCTACTATCCTTGACTACAAGGACCTAGTAAACAGCTATGTAAAACTAGAGGACTGGCGTGTTAAGGAAAACTCAACAGTGACTTATTCTGTAGGTGGCTTGATTTTGTCCAACTCTGGTGCAATCACTGCCAACTATTGGTTAAGTGAAGTGTACGATGAAGAAATTGGCAACGCTCACCGCAATGCTGATATTCATATCCACGACTTGTCAATGCTCACTGGCTATTGTGCTGGTTGGTCACTCAAACAACTTATCGAAGAAGGCCTTGGCGGAATTAGAGGTAAGATTACATCTTCTCCAGCAACCCACCTATCCACACTTTGCAACCAAATGGTAAACTTCCTTGGCATTATGCAAAACGAATGGGCTGGCGCTCAAGCATTCTCTTCTTTTGATACATATCTTGCACCATTTGTCAAGATTGACAATCTATCTTACAAAGAAGTTAAGCAATGTATCCAATCATTCATCTACGGCGTAAACACTCCAAGCCGTTGGGGTACACAAGCTCCATTCACCAACATTACTTTGGACTGGACAGTTCCTGCTGACCTTGCTGAAAAGAATTGTATCGTAGGCGGTAAGGAAGTTGACTTCAAGTACAAAGATTGTGAAAAAGAAATGGCTATGGTCAACAAAGCTTTCATCGAGATTATGATCGAGGGCGATGCCAACGGAAGAGGCTTCCAATATCCTATCCCAACATATTCTATCACCAAGGACTTTGACTGGTCAGACAGCGAAAACAACAGACTTTTGTTCGAGATGACAGCCAAATATGGTACACCATACTTCTCCAACTATATCAACTCTGATATGGAGCCAAGCGATGTAAGAAGTATGTGCTGCAGACTTAGACTTGACCTCAGAGAACTTCGCAAAAAATCAGGCGGTTTCTTTGGAAGTGGTGAAAGCACAGGTTCTGTCGGCGTTGTAACAATCAACTTGCCACGTATTGCTTACCTTGCAAAAGATGAAAAGGACTTCTATGAAAGACTCGACAAAATGATGGATATTGCTGCTCGTTCTTTGAAGAACAAGAGAGATATCATCACAAGACTTTTGGACGAGGGCTTGTACCCATACACCAAGAGATACCTAGGCACTTTCTCCAACCACTTCTCAACAATCGGTCTTGTTGGCATGAATGAAGTTGGTCTAAATGCTAAGTGGTTGCGTAAAGACTTGACTCATGTAGAAACTCAAGAGTTCGCAAAAGATGTACTCAATCATATGAGAGAGCGTCTATCTGACTATCAAGAAAAATATGGCGACCTCTACAACCTAGAAGCAACCCCTGCTGAGTCTACTTCTTATCGTCTTGCAAAACACGACAAAAAGCACTTCCCTGATATCATCACTGCAAGCGATGTGGAGAATGGTACACCATACTACACCAACAGCTCACACTTGCCAGTAGGATATACTGCTGATATCTTCGAGGCTCTCGACGTGCAAGATGAACTCCAAACTTTGTACACATCTGGTACCGTATTCCACGCATTCTTGGGCGAAAAGCTCCCTGATTGGCAATCAACCGCCAACCTTGTAAAGAAGATTGCAGAGAACTACAAGCTTCCATACTATACAATCAGCCCAACATATTCTATCTGTGCAGAACACGGATATATCATCGGTGAACACTTCAAGTGTCCAATCTGTGGCAAACCTGCAGAAGTATATAGCCGTATCACAGGTTATTATAGACCAGTCCAAAACTGGAACGACGGCAAGCTCGCAGAGTTCAAGAATCGTAAAGTTTACGATATTGCCAACTCAAAGTTCCACGAGCATTGTGATGCCAAAGTAGCTTGCACAGTGCAAGAGAAAATGCCACAAGGCAACGAGCAAGATGGATTGTACTTGTTCACCACAGCTACCTGTCCAAACTGCCCAATCGCTAAGCAAGAGCTTGCAGACAAGGGCGTAGGTTATGTGCCAATCGATGCCAACGAAAATGTTGACCTCGCACTCAAATATGGTATCAAATCAGTGCCTACACTCGTAGTTGTAAAAGATGGCGAAGCAAGCAAATTCGCAGGAATTGGCAGAATAAGAGAATATCTTCTCGGCTAAGAACAACCAAATCTAACCAAAAAGTCACAAAAGTAAGTAGTATCTACTTGCTTTTGTTGTCTAAGGAGCAATATGTACGATACAATTATCATTGGTGGCGGTCCTGCAGGGCTTACTGCCGCAATATATATCCAAAGAGCAGGCAAAAAGGCGGTTGTACTCGAAGGTTTGGCTGTGGGCGGACAAATCCGCAATACTCCAGAGATAGAGAACTATCCAGCAATAGCCAAACTGAGCGGACTAAAATTTTCGCAAGACTTGGAGGCTCAAGCTAAGGCTTTGGGTGTGGAAATCAAGTCAGAAGAAGTAAAAGAAGTATCACTAGAGGGTGATGAAAAAGTCGTAAAAACTAGCCAATCTAGCTATGTTGCAAAGACTGTTATCATTGCCACAGGTGCCAAGTCTAGACAAATCGGTGTGGACAGAGAACTCGAACTTGCAGGCTCAGGCGTGAGCTATTGTGCGGTATGCGACGGGGCATTCTTTGCAGGCGAAGATGTGGTAGTTGCAGGCGGTGGAAATACTGCCATTGATGATGCACTTTTCCTAAGCGAGAGATGCAACAAAGTCTATCTCGTGCATAGGCGTGACGGCTTCCGTGCCGAAGAAATCAAGCTCGAACAACTTAGAAAAAGAGCCAATGTCGAAATGGTACTGGGCTATACTATCGAGGAGTTGGTAGGTAAATATGAGCTCGAAGGCGTGGTCGTAAAAGACAAAGAAAACAACACACGCATGCTCAAAGTAAGCGGACTTTTTGTTGCAATCGGCAAAATTCCTAACACAAGCATTTTCCGCCCAATGGTGGATATGGACGATGCAGGATATATCAAAGCAGGCGAAGATTGCAAGACCAACATCGCCGGAGTATATGTCGCAGGAGACTGCCGAACAAAGAGCGTAAGACAACTTACTACAGCAGTAGCGGACGGCACAATTGCAGCACTTTCCGCAGTAGAATATTGTCGATAACTCGATACATATCAACAAAAATGCAAAAGCTCACTATGTAAAATAGTGGGTTTTTTTGCTTTTAGTGGACGGGTTTTGTTGAGTTGTTAGGGGAATAATTTAGCTGGGCTAATTGGATTGTATAGGAAAAATAGTTTTTGTGGCAAAATGGTGGATTGTGGATTGATAGAATGCGAAAAAATTTTAGCTAAATAGGGCGGTTTGTGGCGTTTGGGGCGGCTAATTGACAGAATAATAAATTTTGGTCTTGCAATCAAGGCTTTGTTATGTTATTATAATAAATAGAGTATTTATATAATAAATAACGGAGGAAATTATGTCAGACAATAAAAAAGAATTTTGGCAAGATATCGATGTGTATGACGTCAATACCGAAAAAAGAAGCGGTGCTGGCTTCCCTTACGACCCAAAGACAGAAGAGAAGAAGACTGTTAGCCTAAATGGTATTTGGAAATTCAAATTTTTGGAATCAGTCAACGATATGATTGACGGATATTATAAAAACGAGTATGATGTGGCAAACTTTGATGACTTCGAAGTGCCTAGCAACTGGCAAATCAAAGGTTATGGTGTGCCTTGCTATACCAACTTTACTTATCCTTACGCAGTCAGCTATCACAAAATTCCATACATAAAACCAGAGCTTAACCCTTGCGGTTTGTATGTTAAGGAATTCGAACTTGAAGAGATAAACGACAATGTGTTCATTCACTTTGGCGGTATCAACTCTTGCGGTGAAGTGTATGTCAATGGACAATTCGTGGGATATTCCCAAGATACATTCGATGAAACAGAATATGATATTACCAAGTTTGTACGCCCAGGCAAGAACAGGCTTGCTGTCACAGTAAGACAATTCTGCGATGGCAGCTACCTTGAAGACCAAGATATGTGGCGACTAAGCGGTATTTTCCGTGATGTAACCCTTGTGTTCAAGCCAAAGGCAAATGTGCGTGACTTCTTCATCAGAGCAGATTTTTCGCAAGACTTTGCCAAGGCAACATTCCTTGCGGACGTCAATGTGGAAACAAGAGGCAATGCCCTAGGTGATGCAAGTGTAGAAGTCAAGATTGTGGATATGGACGGCAAGACTTTTGCAAGCGCTACTCAAAAAGTGGGTAAGGTAGATGACAACAAAGAACAAGTGGTAAAATTCCAAATTGATGTGGGAAAGCCACAACTTTGGAGCCACGAAAATCCTTATCTCTATACTGTAGAAGTAAGACTTGTAGACGGCGACGAGGTAGTAGACCTCCGCAAGCATAAATACGGATTTAGAAAAATCGAAATCGTGGGTATCAACAAAGAAACAGGTAGAGGACCATTCATTTTGCTCAATGGTGTACCTCTCAAAATCTGTGGCGTGAACAGACACGACTTCCACCCTGATTATGGACACGCGGTGCCTGAGAGTGTTATTCGTGGCGACCTTATGTTGCTCAAAGAACACAATGTAACCAATGTGCGTACTTGCCACTATCCAAACTCTAGAAGATTCTATGAGCTATGTGATGAAATTGGTATCTTGGTGATGAGCGAAAACAACCTCGAAACACACGGACTTGCAAAGAAGATTCCTGCATCCAACCCTAAGTGGTCTAAGCAATGCTGTTATCGTATGAGCAATATGGTCAACAGCTACAAGAACCACAGCTGTATATTGTTCTGGTCTTTGGGCAACGAGTCAGGCACTGGCAAATCTTTCCTCGATATGAGAGAAACAGCGCTTGCTATCGACAACACTCGCCCTATCCACTATGAACCAGACTACACTCTCCAAGCTTCAGACTTGTTCAGCGAAATGTACACCGTTCAACAAAAGATGAAAGCTATCGGCGAGGGCAAGACAGTCATTCACTGCAAGGCTCTTTGGAACAATATGATGGGCAACATTATGCCTGGTAAGAGATATGCAGAGCGTCCATTTATCCAATGCGAATATTCTCACGCAATGGGCAACAGCATGGGCAACTTTGCAGATTATTGGGATGACTTCAAGAAGTACGACAGACTTGCAGGCGGTTATATTTGGGACTTTGCGGACCAATCTATCCACACCAAGACTGCCGACGGCAAAGACAAGTGGAACTATGGTGGCGACTTCGGCGACAAGCCAAATGATGGCAACTTTGCTTTCAATGGTATCGTGCAAGGCGACCGCAAACCAAACCCACATCTATATGAAGTTGTATATTGTTATCAACAAGTTGATATGGCTCTCAAGGGTGACAAAGTGGAAATTCTCAACCGCTTTATGTTCACTTCACTCAAAGATTTTAGCCTCAGAATGGAGCTTAAAGAACAAGGAAAACTCATCGATAGCAAGACAATCAAACTCGCAGATTGTGGCTATATGCAAAAGATTGAAGTGAAAGTGCCTTTCGATTTGCAAACTAAGGCTGAGAGAACTCTCGATTGCTATTTGGTGCTTGACCAAGACCAAATGACATTGAAGAAAGGTCACACAATGGCAAGAGAGCAATTCGTGCTTGGAGGTTATGACTGGGCAGGCAAGAAGATTGAGAGCAAGTCAAATGTTGCATTCGACTTTGATGAGAGCAAAAAGCAATATGTTGTCAAGGGCGATGACTTCCAAGTTGTGCTAGATAAGAAGAGCGGTGAGATTGTATCTTTTGTCAAGGGTGGCAAAGAGCAACTCGCAAGCGGTATCAAACCAAGCTTCACAAGAGCAAACATCGACAACGAAAGACTCCCACAAGTGCCAATCAAATTCGTGCATATGATACTTGGACTTACTGCATTCCACACCACCAACAGACACCTCAAACCAATGAGCGTAAAAGTCGAGAAAGTGGGCGAAAATGT
The DNA here is from genome assembly GCA_945992255.1 of uncultured Clostridia bacterium. Lineage (GTDB taxonomy): Bacteria > Bacillota > Clostridia > Christensenellales > UBA3700 > HGM11368. The sequence continues at coordinate 21,525 of CAMFVQ010000012.1, read as the reverse complement.
AGAAATCACTATCAAATGGAAAGCAATTTACCTCGTGGGCGTAAAGAGCAAATATACCATTTATCCAAATGGCGAAATGGATATGCAACTTGATTGCCGCAATGCTACACTTTGGAATTTGCCAAGATATGGCTTCACAATGGAGCTTGCAAAAGATGGCAGAAATGTAGAATTCTATGGCAAAGGACCTCACGAAAACTATTGTGACAGAAAGCGTGGAGCATTCCTCGATGTATACAAGTTCGATGATGTAGAAGACTATATCCACGACTACCTCTACCCACAAGAAAATGCCAACCGCTGTGATATGAGATGGATGAGCGTGGGCGAGTTAAGAGTGGACGCATTGGACAAAGCGTTCGAGGGTAGCGTGCATCCATATACAATGGAAATGCTCAACAGCGCAGTGCATAAACACGAGCTTGGAAGACGTGAAACTTTGACTGTCAATATCGATGGTATGCAACAAGGTGTAGGCGGTGACGTTCCTGCATTCGCATCACTCAAAAAGCCTTACATAATTCCTAACTACAAGAAGCAAACTGTCAAAGTAAGGGTTAAATTCGGTAAGTAAAATGAACAAAAAGAAAATCACTTTGCAAGTAATTATGGCAACAGTGTCAGTAATCCTCAATATTTGGGGATTGCTGTCGCTGATGTATACAATCGAAGCATTCAAAGTACCATTTTTATCATATCTAGACAACCTCAGATTGTTGTTGAAATATGTCGTAATTGTAGTTACAATGGCGCCTGGAATTATGCTTTTTGCACAATTCGCTACCACTTTCGAGGGCAAAGTTAAGAACATTTTGGCAATCATTAATTGTGCATACAGCACCATTTTGACCTTGCCACTCTTTGGTACATTCGTGGGTTGCTTTTGGGCAATGAAAGGTATCAACGTGCCAATGGTAAGCGATATTTGCAATGAGTTTATGGATATATTCAAGACAACAGGGCTACAATATCTCATCTTCATCTTGGGTACAATTATGGGAATAGTTTTCCTTGCAGTGCCAATCTTGATGACAATCAAAACCGTAAAACAAAAATAACAAACCGAACAAAAAACAACGAAAAGCCGATACATATCGGCTTTTTTGTTTGGAAAGAAACTAAAAGAGTTGTGCTTGAGTTTGGCAGTTGGGTTGAAAAGGACTGGGTAAAAGCCTTGACAGAGAGTGATAAATTAATAGCGAGAGGGTTAAAAGCTTTGTCATAGGTGGACAACCGCTTGACGAAGACTGGGGATATAGTTGCAATAAGCATTGGAAGGTAAAGCCGAGGTATATATGCAATATAATATTCTTTGGCAAGGCTATGGCGTAGAGGAAGATTGGCAGGTGGGGCAATGAAAGAAAATAAGTAATACGGAAAAGTAAGGCAAGCAACAGCCGTGCTGGAGAAGTGACAAAAGAAGAAAATGTTGGCAAAATTTTTCAACCATTGGTTTAGTGGGCAAGTGCCGAAAATGCCTAAGTGTTGGCGAAAAAATATAAAAGCCCTATATTTATATAAAACTCAACTATCGGTTGAGTGAAATCAACTTTTGGTTGAGCAAAACAAGGGGGGGTTGGGGTTGTGTTAGTGGGAAAAAGTTGATATAATGTAAGCACAATCCTAGTAGGAGGGAGTTATGACATTAGGCGAAAAACTCATACAACTTAGAAAAGAACACAATATGACTCAGGCAGACTTGGGCGAAAAACTCAATATGACTGCCCAAGCAATTTCCAAATGGGAACGCAATCAGGCAGAGCCAGATATTCTGACACTCAAAAGAATTGCTACCATATTCAATATATCAATTGATGAATTGCTCAATGAAGAACAAGAATTTGTGGTTGCGGAAGAAAAAGAGAAATACCCAGAAAAGGCAAAATCCGATGAAGTATTGGGTTTTTGTGCCAATTGTGGCTGTATAATCAAGCAAGACAACTTTGGTATGTCATCACCAAAAATGCTTTGCTCTAAGTGCAAAGATAAGTTGATAAAAGTAGCAAAGGCTAAAAAAGCAGCTGAGGAAAAGCAAGAGCAAGACAAAGTAGGCCATATGTGCGACAAGCGTGGCAAAGCAATTTTCTGGGGTGTTTTGGGTGCAGCCTTGGCACTTATTATTCTTACCGTGGTAGGTATAGTCGATGAAGAAATCAACAGCGCTGCACTATATGCGGCATGGTTTGGTGGAACGATTGTATTTTCGTATTGTTTGTTCTCGTTCATTGCCGTTATGGTTATCGGCGACAGCTGGGTAGAGGAAATTGTCTTTTGGTTCTTGACACGCAGCGTGAGATGGCCGGGAGTTATTTTCTCATTTGACATAGATGGTTTTATTTTCCTTATCGCTGTCAAAGTACTCTTTGCAATACTCGGTGCTATTATTGGTTTCTTTATGGGACTTATCGGACTTGCACTAGGTTGTGTGCTTTCACCATTTGCATTCCCATACTATATGCACGTCTTGAACAAAAAAATCAAGGGCGAAATCCCTATTGATGAAATTGATTTGATGGATTAAACGAGCCAAAGGGTAGGCTCAAAAGGGCAAAATGCCCAAATATTAGGAGGACAAAATGAAAAAATCAAAATTGTTGATTGTAGTTATGCTACTTGTGTTGGTGATGACACTCACCACTTTGGTAGCGTGCAAAAACGAAGAAGCTCCACCATCAGGCGGAGATAACACTCAAACACCTGGCACACCAAGTGAACCAGGTACACCTAGTGACCCTAGCGCACCTAGCAATCCTAGCAACCCAACACCTGTTGAGCCAATGCCAACTGCAACAAGCATCGTGACAGCTATACAAACCGAAGATGCGAGCAATGTGCAAGGCTATGACTTCAAGCTAAATATCAATCCAGCACTTACGATTGCAGGATATACAGGTGCTGTCAATGGCAATTATGAGGGCAAATACAGATACAACAAGACAACCAAAGAGTTGAACTTCATGAGAAAAACAAGTGGTGCTTTGCTTTATGACGGAACGGAAAATATCTTTACACACAATGACAGCCGTATCAAAATCAAGTTCAACGAAAAAGGTGATGTCAACAGTGTTGCAGTGTCTGAGAAGTCTGATGAAGAATTGACTATGGTCAATCTTCCATTCGAGAGTGTTTTGACAGGACTAAAAGAAGCTGGTATAAGTGAAATTGAAAAGAATACCGATGAGACAATGCCTGCATTCAAGTACAGTGCAACAATGAAATTCGATGCCGACAATGCTATCATCAAGAAAGTGCTTGCAAAGGTCGAGAGCCTTGGAACAAGCATTGCGTTCAAAAAAGTAGAATTTACCAACCCACAAGGCGGGGTTAAGTTGTACTTCAATATGAACAAAGATTGCAACAAAATCATTGATATGACATACAGCTTGGACTTGACAGTAGATGCTTCTGCAGCAAAAGTTAAGGTTGCAATTACATATTATCAAAAATATGCAACAGACAAGGTAGTAAGCCCAGCATTAGACGGCTATATTTTGGACAAGACAGCTATAGCTGACACACTTCAAAAGGTAAACAATTCTATCGCTGCTGTCAAGAGCGAAAAAACATATTCTTTGGTTATGGAAGCAAAGAATGACTTTGACCCAGGTTGGAACAATAAAGGTATCGTGGACAGCTACAACGCAGTTATGTACAAGAATACCAATATGCTCAACGATAAGGGCAAGGTAGACCCAAACGGCACAATCGAAAGAATTGACTTCAACCATTCTTATATGTACAAAGCACATACTGAGGCTGAGAACGCAGAGAGATATAAGTTTACCACTGGCAATACAAAAGACAGAGTAGTTCACAATGTTTCTCGTAAAGGTGACAATGTTGTCAAGGAACTGCAAGGAGTGACAGCTGATACCCAATTTGATTATTTGACAGGCATGGTCAACTTCTACAAGGCTGAAGATATTGATTGTATAAAAGTTGTTAAAAATAAAGACGGCTCAATCACATACAAGGTCTTTGTGAACAAGACTGCTGCATACAAGACTCAACAAAAGATTTTGGATATTGTCAATTCTAATGATATAGAAGGTACTATCGATGCAGACAATTACTTCAACACTCAAGAAAATGAGATTGTTGGAGCTAATTTGGAAATGGTTGTAAAGAATGATAAATTCGTAAGCATAAATTGCGATACAAAATTCAAATACTTCCCAACTGCAGGTGATTATACTGATAAGAAAATCACTTTGAAAGATAGTGTATCTATTGTAGTCAATTCAAAGCTAGATGAAGCTAAAAAGTATGAAGCACCAGAAAAACCAGACGGAACAATTTCTAGACTAGCAGATTTAGTCTAGTATTCTTACCCAAAAGTGGCTCGCTGAGGCGAGTCACTTTTTTATTGGATGGTGGTGTCGTTGGATTGGTCGTTGGGAGTACGATCGCTGTGTTTGGCAGGGCTACTTTTTGGGCGAGAGTAGCTGTCGAAAGCTTTTACGCCTTTGGCTTGAAGTTTGAGGATAGCAAAGTAGAGCAAACTGCCGAGCAAATAGATTACAACGCCTTGCCCCAGCACCAAAAAGCCTACTTGAAGCATGTATACATAGGTCAATTCGCCATAGGCAAAATACCAAATGACAGGGAGCAGAAAAGCATTGAGGAATGTTGGAAAAAGACCGCCAACGATGACTTTTGGCACGTGGTGTTTGATAGGTCTTGTGCATAGGTATGTGAGCAAAGATGCCACCAGTGTGATAAGCGAGCCAAAAACAATGTCATAAACAGCACAGCCGGATATGATATTGGACAGCAAACAGCCCACGAAAAGAGCAGGTATTGCTTCTACATAAAAGATTGGGAGTAGGGTGAGTGCTTCTGAAACACGGAATTGGATTGCCCCAGATGCAAGTGGTAGAACTGCAAAGGTAAGAACTACATAAAGAGCAGCAATGATGCCACTGCGTGCAATCATTTTAGTTTTTTGATTGTTCATTTTGTACCTCGGTTTTTTTATTTGGAAGTGTTTACCGAAAACCTTCCAAACACAATTTAGCACAAAATCAAATTATATGCAACCAAATTGAACAACTTCAAAGGTCATCGGCATCTTGCACAGGTTGTTCGTTGGGGTCATCAGGCGAGCCTGTCCAACTGCCGTTGGGGTCAAAGTGTGGCGAATAACCAGAACGAATGAGGCGTTTGATAGTTGGGGATAGGTGTTCTTGTTTGTTTTTCATACTTTCTCCTTGTTTGCCAAAAGCAGGCATATGCCGAAAATCTACTTTTGACAAGAATTTTAATATACTATATTGTGTGCAAGTAAAATGATTGTAAACACGCCGCCAATATTTTTAATAATATGGACATAGTGATATGGGTGTGGTATAATCTTAACAATAGGAGAGCAGTATGAAGAGAAGATATATTTCCAAAACAGCAAGAATAAAGAAATATAATTGTATCGTGCAGTCATATATTTATGCGAGCGGTGTCAAAGCTTGTTATAAGTACGACAGCAGGGTAAGACAAATTTTTGATGAAATGCCAGACGGATATGACTTGGTAGTTGGCGTGCTAGAGCATAGACATGCAGCTGTGATTACCAAGCTTTCAGATGGACTACATTGTAAGATTGTGGTCGATTATGTTCCATCTAACAAGTGTATCCAAATTATGTTCAAGAATATGGACAGCTGTACACTTGTGCTTAAAAACTATGTATCTTTCTTCCAAGCATACGCTCAAGGCAGATTCGTGACCTATGGTGACAATGCTATTGCAGTCAAATTCATCAAGGCATTTATGATTGTCCAATGTTATTTGTCCAGCATCAGCAAACGCAAAGCTCATATCAAAGATGCTTTGCCACTCGAAGTAAAGCCTGCGGTCATCAAATCAAGAGTATTGTTTAGGGGGTTGCTATGATAGGTTTTTATCAGTTTTCCAACCAAGTTAAAATTGTAGCAGGCAAAGATAGTATCAACGACCTTGCCAAAGAAATGGCTTTGCTCGGTGCAAGGAATATCTTGATTATATCCGACCAAAATCTCCAAAATCTAGGCTATGTAAAAAAGATAAAGAGCGTTGTTGCGACCAACACCAAGCTGAGAGTTAATGCAGTATATGTCAATGTCAAGCGTGGCTCATCTAAGCAAACTATTGAGGAAGCTTATACTCTTTTCCGTGACAACAGCTGTGACAGCATTGTTGCTTGCGGTGGCGGTTCGGTCATCAACACTGCAGAATGTCTAAAACTTATGCTTGCCACCAAGACCAAAAATCTCGAACAAGTGTATGGTGTCAATTCGGCAGTCAAGCTTGAAGAAGTACCATTTGGAGCTATTCCTACCACCGTTGGTGGAGGTTGTGATATTGCCCAGATCGCCAACATTTTGGACGAAACAGGCAAGAGCAGTCACGAGATAATCAGCGAAGTTATGCAACCTGATGTGTGCATACTTGACCCTACTTTCGTGATGTCGCTTCCAGAAGAAAGACTTCTACTAGGCGGTATGGAAATGTTGTTTGATAGTGCCGCAATTTATCTCGACAAGAGCTACAACCCAATCAGCAACAACTATGCTTTGTATTGTATCCGCAACATTGTCAAGATGATGAACAAATATCGCCAAACAGGCAAATTCGATGAAGAAGTTTGTTTGATGCTCCAAGAGTCAGGTGTTTTGGCAGGCATGGCAGTCACCAATATATCAGGCGGAATTGCCCACGCTATCACCAACAGCATTTGCGATTGTACGACAGCATATCACAACTTGGTGCTTGCTTTGGTGTTCCCAAAATGTTTGGCATATTCTAAGGATAGAGAAGGGGCAAGGTATACAAAACTTTTGCAGTATTCTGTATCTCACGAAAGATTTAGAAGTATCGACAGCTCCAATTATGCAGATGCTTTTATCGAGTTGGTGGAAGAGACCGTGAGCATAATTTTGGAGAAATACAACTTGCCAAAGAATTTAAGAGAATTGGGCGTCACCGATGAGATGTTGGAACAAATTGCCAGCATCACTTGCAGTGACAGCAGTCTTATATCAAGCGGAAGATGGTACACAACCACCGATGTTTGCAACATTTTGAAAGAATGTATGGGAGATGAACAATGTCAAAAATAGTAGATAACAGTGTAAAATTTATTGTTGGCGAGAGAGCGTTGGAGAATCTTCCTTATGAGATAAGACTCGCCGGTTGCTCCAAACCTATGCTTGTGTGTGATGATATGTCATACAGACTTGGACTAAAAAAGAGCGTCCTCAAAGCTTTCAATGGCTCTGGTATGGATATCGAGTTCATCGACCAAAAAGTAGGTGATGTTGCCACATGCGATGATGTCGAGCGTATTATCAAAGAGTACAATTCGAGTAGTTGTGATTGTATGATTTTGCTAGGCAAAAAGTCCGTTGTAAGTGTGGGCAAAGCTAGCAAAATTATGATCAAAGATGGCAGTTTTGTCGTGGCTCAATATGACGGCAAAGCATTGAGCGATTTGTCTGTCAAAGAAGTGCCACTTTTCATCATTACAGCATATTTTGGCTGTGGTATCGAGTGTTCTAACAAAGTCAGAATTTACAGCAAAGACCAAAAGACTATCTATGAGTTCGACAGCATTTACGCCCAGACTGATGCGGTAGTTATCGATGAGAGAATGACCGACATCATGCCTCCAAAGTCAATAGCTTCCTATGGACTTTTTGCTTTGGCAATGGCGGTAGATGGCTATATCAAGAGCGATGAAAGAATTTACACCAAGCCATATTCGATGACATCAATCGAGATACTCAGCAAAAACCTTATGAAGGGCATTTTGCACAATGCCGACAAGAATGCAAGAAAAGAATTGCTTACCGCAGTTGTTGTGGCAGGTTGTGGATATTTCTTGATAGAAAAACAACTTCTTGCCGTTGTGAGTGATGTCATCAGTGACCGATACAAAGTCAATCATGCCAACATTATGGCAATTTTGTTCCGCCACTATATCAAGATGACCAAGTTTAACAAAGATATGCTTGGCGAGTTGTTGCCTAGTTTTGTGAGCGTGGAAGAATATGCTCAGATTGGGGACGAGCATGCAGCAGAGGCAGTCTTGCACAAGATAAACAGCTTGTATGAGCAAGTGGGCGAATATGTGGACTACAACAAGTCACTCAAAGATTTCCATATCGACAAGTCCGATTTCCCAACAATCGCCGAAGAGGTTATTGCCAGCGTAGATGCCAAGGACAGAACAGATGAGTACAGCTATTCGTTCATTATCAACTTGCTAGAAGAGGCATATTGATGAACAAGCCCAACTATCACCTACAAATGATGAGTATCATCAAAGACTTTGAGCAAGCTTCTCCTAAGAAAAGCTTGCTTTTGCATATATGCTGTGCGCCATGTGCCAGCTATTGTTTGGAGCTTTTGAGTCGATATTTTGACATAACTTTGCTATATTACAATCCCAACATATCTGATATAGAAGAGTATGAACTTAGGAAAAAAGAAGTGCTAAAACTCGTTGATTTTTATGGCGGAAAAGTCAAATATCTCGATACAGGTTGGCAAAATGAAGATTTTGTGATGATATCGAAAGGGTACGAGCATTGTGTAGAAGGTGGCGAAAGGTGCAGAAGATGTTATCAACTCAGGCTTGACTACACCGCAAGATTGTGTAGACAGTTGGGCTACGATTATTTTGCCTCCACATTGTCCATATCGCCACACAAAAACTCGCTTCTACTCAACCAAATAGGCGAGAGTTGTGCAGAAAAGTATGGTGTCAAACACTTGCCAAACGACTTCAAGAAGAACGAGGGATACAAGCGTTCGTGCGTGCTTAGCAATGAGTTTGGGTTTTATCGCCAAGATTATTGCGGTTGTGAGTTTTCCAAGCAAGCAGCTCATAGTCGAGCAAACAAAGAGTCTGATTGAGCTATTTTATATAAAAACATTGAAAACAAGGGATTTTGGGGAAATATGTCCGATATAATATCGTGTACGTTTAGTTTTTTGCAATTTGTTAATTATTATAATAATACCAAATTATAATTGCATTTAGAGTTTGTTTATGATATTCTAAAATATATAAACAATAAAAGATAAAAGATTTGGAGGTCTATTATGGAACAACAAATAGACAACGGCGAACTTACTTTTAAGAAGTTGGGACAAAAGCTCAAAAGATCATGGGTAAGAATGGTTGTGTGGGCTGTCGTATTGCTTGTATTTGCTTGTACAACAATGGGACTATATGCGGCATTTACTACCGATTACAATTTTGATGCCAAGATTATGTTCTCCAACGAATATATCAACAAGGGCATGTCACCTTGGGACAATACATTCAATCCAAGTGCGGATATCAAGTCCAATTATGTTGTTCAACAAGCTCTTGCAAAGATTGGTTTGAGCGAAGATGAACAAATTACTATGGTGTCAAAAGTTATATCTAACTTGTCAGTAACAGCTGATTCAGTTGAAAGCAAAGACAAAGAACAAAACAAAACCGAGAATGCAAAGCAATTTACATTTACAGTCACTTTGCAAAATCAAAATTCTTTGGGCTTGTCACGTGCCAAAACTCAAGAATTGCTTGATGAGATTTGCAGAACTTATATGACACAATATAAGGCTAAATATAGCTATCAAAACTATATTAGCTTTTCATCTGAAGTTGCCAAGCAAAACAATTATATTGTAACAAGCAAGCTGCTAGAGAGCAATTTGGAACAACTTGCCAATGGCGTAGCTCAAATGAAATCAGTTGCTCCAACATTTAGATCAACCAAGTACAAAATCACTTTCGACAACCTTGCCGAAGAAATAAAGTCAGCACAAGTTTACTTTATCAATCTCAATGCATATTTGACCGAAAATGGTGTAGAAACAAGCAATACCAATGTACCTACCGAGATGGCATATCTCGAGCAAACCAAGTTGGAGCTGGATAGCAAAGTGAAATATTATGATGGCATCATTAAGGGTATCCAAGACAATGCTGACAAGCTTACAGGTGCATTCAACTCAATGTCTGCAATAGGTACTAACAATGGTATAGTTGTCAACATTGACAAACTTGTAGAATATTACAAAGAGATCACCAGGTACGAAGAACTCAAAGCTCCATACCAAGTTCAACTAGATAGCATCAACAAGATTATAGCTGGATATGGCTCTTCATCAAAGTTCGCAACCGCATCAGACGAAAAGAAAGCTGAAATGCGTAAGGTGACAGATGATATGATTGCTATGATTAGCGAAAACATTGAAACTCGTAGCAATATGTACAGCGAAATGTTGGCAGAGTTCAACGATGTAGAAAACCTCAAAAAAGCAATTGTACTCACCCAATCAGCAACAAGATATTCCCAACTCAAGATATCAGGCACATTGTTCGCATTGATAGCGTTGATGACAGTTTTGGTAGGCTGTGTGATTGGTGTTGCAAGAACTGACCACAAAATCAAAAAGTATAACCTAGCAATGGAAGCAAAGTCAGCTCCAAGCATTGAGGGAAGCGAGCAAACAGCAGGTAGCAGGGCAGATGACAGCCAAGCTGAATAACACCCAAAACAATAAGACACAAACCAAAAGAGAGCCAACAAGGCTCTCTTTTTTTGTGCATTGCAAGCGTGGGCAGCTCAACTTTGCATAATATGAGCCAATGTTGAATAGATTGTCTAGAGGTGACTATGCAAACATTGGGGTATTATAATGGTGAGATAGGCGAGCTTGAGGATATGAGAGTGCCTATGTTGGATAGAGCGTGCTATTTTGGTGATGGCTTGTACGAAGTGGTGTATGCAAGACAATTCGTGCCGTATGCTTTGGCGGAGCATATCGATAGATTTTTCAAGGGCTGTGGCAGGTTGGGCATAAAACCCGACTTCACCAAAGAAAAGCTAGCGGATATTATATGTTCGCTAGCTCGCAAGGTGGACAGCCCCGACCAACAGATTTATTGGCAAGTGTCTAGGGGGACAGGTGTTCGGCAACATATTGCTTGTGGCAATTATTTCCCCAATCTTTGGGTGATGATACGCCCCCAACGCCCTCGCAACATAAAGGATATATACAAGCTCGTGTCGTATGAAGATTGTAGGCACAGCTTTTGTGATGTCAAAACGCTCAACCTTTTGCCCAACATTTTGGCAAGTACTTATGCCGATGAAAAAGGTGCAGATGAGTGCATTTTGGTAAGAGATAGTATAGTCAAAGAATGTTCTCACAGCGGTATTTGCTATCTCAGAGGCGGAAGACTTGTGTTGCCTGTCTTTGACAATGCGTGCCTCAGGGGTGTGGCATTGGAGAAAGTGCGGAGCGTGGCGGTAAGTATTGGACTGGAAGCTGTCGAAGAGGACTTTGGCTTGTCGTGTTTGCACAATGCCGATGAAGTGTTGGTGTGCAGTTCGGGCGCTCAGTGTATGAGAGTGGTGAGCATAGATGGAATGAGAGTAGGCTGCAGGGGCGGCGAAATTGTCGAGTTTATCCAAGACAAAATCGTGCAAGATTTTGAAAGACTCAGATGACAGAGAGGGCTTGGGCGGAGATAAATTTATCTCACATAGAACACAATTTTGAGTATTTTCGCTCGAATGTTCGAGTCAACAAAATTATGGCAGTGGTCAAGGCGAATGCTTATGGCCATGGTGCTTGCAGAGTTGCCAAGTTGTTGCAAGATGAAGCGGATTGTTTTGGCGTGGCGAATGTCGAAGAGGGAGTAGAGTTGCACCAAGAGGGCATAAGCAAACCGATTGTTGTGTTGGGCAGTAGTTGGGGCGAAGAGTTGGCGGCGGCAATAGAGAGGGATATTGTTTTGACCGTGTCGAGTGTGGAGCAAGCAAAATGCGTGGACAAAGCTGCTCAAAGCCTTGGTAGGATAGCCAAGATTTATCTTGCAATCAATATGGGATTCAATCGCCTTGGTATGGATTTTGATGATGCCCTAGAGCAAAATATCACCCAAATATCAAGATTGTTTAGGGTGGAAATTGTGGGGGTGTTTTCGCACAACAACAAGCCAAATATATATCAAAAAGTCGATACATATCGCCAAAATGCTCGACTTGTTCAAGTAGTTGGCGCACTCATTGCCAAGGGGCAAAACATACGAGAGCTAAGCACTTGTGCCACCAGTACTTGTCTAGATAGTGACCTTGTGGTAGGCAATATGGTGAGGGTGGGGCTTGGACTTTATGGATATGGACAGCCACACTTGTTGCCGAGTATGAGCGTGTATAGCCGAGTCGTGTATATAAGAAATGTTGGCAAGGGTGAGAGGATAGGATATTCGCCGAGTTATATTGCTTGCAAAAATATGAAAATTGCGGTATTATCCATTGGGTATGCTGACGGCTACAATTTGGCAATGTCAGATTTGGGCTATGTGTTGATAGCCGACAAGTTCGCCAAGGTTGTTGGCAAAATTTGTATGGATATGTGTATGGTGGACATCACCGACATTGCAGGAGTGCAGGATGGTGATATTGCCGTGATGTGGAACGAGCGAGCAAGGCTTGATGAAATGCTGTCTGTCTCCACGACTTCTGTGTACGAAATGTTGTCTACTTTGGGTAGGAGAGTTAAAAAAAGATATATTGGTTGAATATACTTGAAAAATTGTCTAAAACCATATATAATGAGAGAATACAAAGGAAGTGTTTAGTGAGATATTTATTTTTTGATATAGAGTGCGCCAATTGTTTTAATGGTCAAGGAAAGATTTGTAGTTTTGGATTTGTCATCACCGACACCCAATTCAACATTTTGGAACAAAAAGATATTCTTATCAATCCACGCACCAAGTTTCATCTTCAAAACCGCAAAAACGACAAGGAAGGTATAGAACTCAGCTATCCTCAAGAAATGTTTTTGTCCTCACCTGACTTCAATTATTATTATCCAACAATTCGCAAACTTTTGACCGAGCCAGACCAAATAGTTTTTGGACATTCGGTCATCAATGATATTAGATTTATCTTGTCCGATTGCAACAGATATCACAAGGACAACTTTGATTACAATGCTTTCGACAGCCAAATATTGTACAAAATTTTGCACAAAGAGCAGTCAGAGGCTGCACTCAGCAAACTATGCGAGCAGTATCACGTGGAAGTGACCGACTTGCACCGCAGTGACTATGATGCCTATCTTACGATGATGGTTGTCAAGGGCTTGTGTGATGAGTTTAAGACAGACCTAGACGGATTGTTGCACCTTTGCCCAAATGCTTACTACAATGTCCATGACGGAATCATCAAGAACAACTTTGCCACAGTGAGTAATTCCAAGAAGTTGTTAGAGTTTGCCAAACATGTAAAAATCGACAGAGATTTGGCAAGAAAAACCAATCTCAGACAAGTCAATTTTTGTTTTAGCAAAGACTTCGAGGACAAGCACTTCAAGAACGCAATGTACCTTGTAAAACAACTCAGACTTCGTGGCGGATACTATTGCTCGAAAGTCAAGAAAGCCGACTATTTTTTGAGGGGCGAAAATGAGTGTAGTCGTAGCAAAAACCTCGAGCAGTGCCTAGGACAAGAAGATGTGCATGTAAAAGCAGTCGATATAGATGAGTTCCTTCAAATAGTGGGCGTGCAATCTGCCGAATACCAAAAGGTGGACAATATGTCAATGGCGAGCATCAAAAGCATCACCAACCGAACCTTCACTCACACAAAGAAAGCCCAAACTAAATAAATGTCTCTAATTAAAACAATATAGACAATAGAACGAACCCAAGAATTCTTTGAATAATGTTACTATTTTATATCAAAACTATCAGATTTGAACAATAAAAGTTGATAAACAAGGAAGCATAAAGAGAATACAAAACTCTAGTATTATTTAGATGAAATCGATGTGCGGCTATTTTGTTGCTCAGTCATCTCTTTTTATAAATATTACAATCATAAAAGCACAAGAGAGTTTCTTGTGCTTATTTTTTTACTTTTTTGAGAGTGTTGCATTTTTTGTAAAACTGAAGTATTGGTGGCTTAGATTTGACTGAGTTTTGGTCGTATAAATAATTGCAACAAAAATGAATTGTTACACGAATAATGGAGCAATATGGGTTAAAATGAAGTTAGAAAAACAAAAGGAGGTAAGTACTTGAAAAGATAGGTGAAAAAATTTGAACCCAAAAGCAAACAAAATACACAAAATCACTCTCATCCAAAAGATGAAACTTTGTTGTGTTTCATATTGTTTTGTTGTTTATACCTTATATAAAATTTCTACTAATGTAGATAGGCACTCGTATACAGCTATGCTGGCGTTTATACCTTATATAAAATTTCTACTTAATATAGAAATAATTAAAGCAATTTTTATTATTTAAAATTTATAAAAACTATGGTATAATACTCTTAATAATCATAGGAAGGCAATATGGAAATAAAAAATGTGCAGTTCATTATGAAAGAAAAGCATTATAAACAAAAAATAGCCGAGCTTTTTTGTAGCCCGGCTATAACTTTTTTTATCTATTTACAATAACACAAAAAAATCATACGAACCTTTTTCCTGTTTCGGGGTTCGTATTATTCCCTTGTGGTGAAAAAATTTTTCATCTAAAAGAATTCTACAATGCCGATGAATACTAGATTTGAGATTATAACCAACAACCCAAAATCTAACCGTGTCGAGTATGGATACGGTTAGAATAGATATGCTAGGTTTGTAGCTGGAAGTGATGATTTTATGATGTTTTTAGGTTGACAAAACGGCGATAAAATGCTTACGGCTTAGTATTCTAAGCTGTTTTCATCAAGCAAAAAAAGTACAAAAAGAGTTGACAAATATATCAAAAGGATATATTATGTAGTTAGTTAAGTAAGTGCATCAGCATTTTACTTATTCCCGCCGATGTTTGATTGCGGCAGCGCCCCAAGTGGACAATCTTGGGGACTTTTTTTATTTTGGTTGCAATTTTTATATTTTCCATGTTTGAGTTCTTTGTTGTATTCTAAGAGAATAACGATATGCTAATGCGGTTTTTATTTCATTATGAAAGTCCATAATCAACATTGTTTACACAAAATTTGTGATGTATCCTAACGAATATGCAAAAAATGCACATTGCTATTTTGCTAAAAGCACTAATTCAAACCTAAATCGCACGCAACCCAATGACAAATGAAGAATAGAAGTATATATAGAAAATAAATGGGTTATATATTTATGATTATAGTTGTATGAAAAATATTGATTTATTAAAAAAAATAAAGCTTAATATTCCGAATTCGGAAAATATCTGTAAATAATCGTCTAAATATTCCTAAACAAATAATAATATTGACAACGCCAATAATAATTGTTATAATATATATGAATTCATTGGCATATAGCTAGATGAACATTAGAAAGAGGAAAATATGATAGAGCGCAAGGAATATTTGGACAAGTTAATAGCGTGGAAAGATGAACAAGTAATAAAAGTTGTGTCAGGAATACGCCGTTGTGGTAAATCTACACTTTTGGAGTTATACAAGGATTATCTCAAAAAAAATGGTGTAAATGATGCACAAATAGTGTCGGTAAATTTTGAAGAATTGGAAAATGAGTGGTTGCTTGATTATACCGCTTTGTATAAATACCTTATCCAAAAACTTCAAAAAGGTCAAATGACATATTTTTTTCTAGATGAAATACAAAAGGTTAGCGGCTTTGAAAAAGTCGTTGACAGTCTTTATGTAAAGCAAGATGTAGACTTATATATAACTGGCTCGAATTCATATCTTCTTTCAAGCGAACTTGCAACTTTGCTTTCCGGTAGATATGTTGAAATAAAGATGCTACCTTTTTCGTTTAAGGAATATGCTCAGACAAGAGCGGAAAGCGACCTAGAAAACGTGTTTGCGGAATATATGCAAAATGGGTCGTTCCCATATGTGACAACTATTTCTGATGCAAAAGAGAAGGTGGGGACATATATAGAGGGAATCTACAATACAGTCGTTGTAAAAGATATTGAAGAGCGCCAAAACAGAAAAGAAAAAAGTGGTAGCAACAGGAATGTAAATGATATTGCATTGCTGAGGAATATTGCTAAGTATCTAGCAAGTGTAATAGGTAGTCCGGTATCTGTAAAAGGTATTACAGATTATATAGTGTCATCAGGGCGTAAAGTGTCGCAAAATACGGTTGGCGACTATATAGAAGCGTTGACCGAAGCGTTTATCTTTTATCCAGTTGAAAGATATGATATAAGTGGCAAACAATTGTTAAAGCAAAATGGTAAATTTTATATCGTTGACTTAGGACTTAGAAGATATTTGCTGCAAAAGAGGAGTTATGATTTGGGTTACTCCATAGAGAATATCGTATATCTAGAACTCATCAGGCGTGGCTATACGGTCAGTGTTGGCAAAGTTGGTAATCTGGAAGTAGATTTTGTCGCAAAAAAAGGTGATAAAGTAGAGTATATTCAAGTATCCGCATCGCTTACAGACCAAACTACTTTCGATAGAGAAATGTCTTCACTTGTCAAGATAAAAGACAATTATCCAAAAATGATTTTGACTCTAGATAAGTTTACCCTTGGCAATTATGAGGGCATAGAAGTCAAAAATGTGATAGATTGGTTACTTGGTAAATAAGCTTAGTAACCTTTTGCATTAGAATAATAATATAGTATTGAAAAGCACAAGATGGAGTCGTCTTGTGCTTTTTTTTGGTTGAGATGAGTTATGTTATCAAGTGCAACAATTAACAAAAATTTTGCGTGTTTAGTTTTTAATGCAAAAAATCACATAGATTTTTATTGAATTTTTGCTCGATTATGTAAAATTTCTTGCTAAAACTTTTTTTATTTTCTCTAATAGGCAAAACATCTTCCTATTTGGGGCTTAAACTAAAAGCAGGATAGAGTTATAGGTTGCAAAACGATGACTATGTTTGAATAAGTTTTAGGAGGTATATATGTTGCACTGTGATTATGAAGTAGAGCATGTCGGAAGCCCAACACTGGCTGCTTTGACAGAATACGAAAAGAAAATGTTCCTGCAATGCGTGTACAAGAACATATGTTGATAGGGGCAACTTATGGAATTGTTGACAAACATTTAGTGCTGGTTAATGCGTTCAATGATAGAAAACGAATTACGAATGGAAAACTCAAAAAAGCCGATGGCCTCCAAAAGTTTTATTATAAGTATGCTTGTTTGATGAAGCCATCAATAGAAACAGCTTTTTTTGATAGAGCTAAAAAGTTGTTTGATATAGAAAAAGAGTTGATTACGAATATTGCAGAAAAAGAAATTAACATAAAGAGAAATTATGAGAAAGTTTATAGTGGGAAACTTGTTATAGGGTTTATTGCAACAGAGTATGATTTGGGGCTAAGATTGCTACAACAGTTGTGTTCATTACAAAGAAAAGATACACATATTGTTGTTTTAGCCAACTTTGAAAATCAGCCAAAAGAATACAACTCACTTTTGGAAAAAAGCGGGTATAAATATGATATTTTAACGAATAAGGATATTAAAAAGCACATACAAAACAGCAATGATCAGTTTATCGAGGTAGAAAAAATTGCTGTCCCAGTAATCAAAGATATTGCAGTTGCTCGTAGCATATTGCATAGATATTTATATGAATTGAGTAATGACGGTGATGTTGTTTGGGTTCTTGATGATGATATGGAACTAAAAGAGTTGGTTTTCCAAAACAATAATAAACTAGAACATACAATTGATATTGACAGAATTATAGGTCAATATAAAGAAGAGTATGATGCGGTTGTTGGGAATTATTCTCTAGATGCTCCATTACCGTGTTTGTCAACAATGCGATGTTCATTGTTAGACTATGTTTATCATAAATTAGGATTTAGAAACAGCAAGTGCATATTGAAAGAGTTTGATGATATGTATTATGATTTATCCGATGCCAATAGAACGCAATTAGAAACACCAATATCAACAAATGTCGAAACGGATATTGAACTTATTATGAGTGGAAAAGCGTATGCAAGGCCACTTTGTTGTTACGATAATTCTATAAAGCAAGCTAGAAGTAGAGGTGGAAATACATTGATTTTCGATAGAGAAATGTTGAAAATACCTAATTGGTCACTACAACTAGGTGAAAAAATTGGTCGAAGAAGTGATTATTTTTGGGTGCTTCAAGCAAAGGAACAAGGCTACAATATTGTCAATGTTCCATTTTCGACATATCATAATCGCAGCAAAACTCAGTTAGATTTGGATAAAGAATTAGACAAACTTCTGCTTGATTTGATAGGTGCATCATTCACAAAAACTATTGAAAAAGTCGGCTTAAATGCAAGTAAAGATGATTTTTATAAGACATACACAACGAACTTTCTAAGGAGATTGTCATTGTTTTATATGTCATATTGTAGAGTCCAAGGGCTGTTGAAAATTGTGGAAGAAACGGCGTATTTGGAAATGTTCAACGAGGAAAGGTTGCTATTTTTTGTAAAAACGACAGAGCCTTATTTGAAATATGAGAAGGTTGTGTCAGCATATGAATCGTTGAGATACAAATGTGACAAACAAAGGAAAATGCAGACCAAGGGGGAGGTTGAGACTTGGCTTAAAAAAACTTTCGGAGTAAATAATCTTCGCATATTGGGTAATGGTGGCGAGGGTATTGTCTTTACTGATGGGAAAAACATATATAAACATTAGTGCATCAATATATTTCACATTATTTTCTTCCATATATTTATTTATCTCCGCACCCATTGCAGCAAAAATTTTATTCAAAGATGATGTTGGTAAACCACATACAATTCTTCTTGCAATATAACATTCTATTGCGTTAAGCGCTTTACTTAGTTCATCTTCAGAAACATAGCCATTTTTATTTGCAGACAATAAATCAAATAACAACGGTATTACCGTATTTACTTCAAGCTTATTAATTCTTGCAATACTTCCCAAATAATTTAATTCATTTAAGTTTGCATTCTTGATTATATTATAATAATCAGCAAATTCTAACATAGCTTTTAATAGGTCTTCAATTTTTTTATCAAACTTTTCTTTATAATTTTTGAATGCAAAATATAACTTGCTTTCGTTTGTTAATTCATGTGTTTTTACTGCAAGATAATATCTTATAAATTTGTTTATATCTTCTTTAGAAACTTTATCTTCTAATTTTTCCCAATAATTCTTATATATGCGTTCTTGCTCAGAAGATGACATTCTCATAAGTATATAGTTTCGTATTTTATCTGCCTCTTCCAAATCTAGTCCTGTTGAATTTAAACTTTCAAATATCAATTGTGGGTCATCCCCATCCTGCGTTTTTAAACTTATATTAACAACCATCAATTTCATAATAGCATCATACAACCCTTTAATATCTGCAAATGAAAGATCAGAAATAGTGTTGTAAAAATAATTATAATTCAATGTCACATTATTATTTGCAAGAGGTGCTGTTTTTTCAATCAACCTATCGTAAGCATCATCATCACCCTGAACTAGTTTCAGTTTAAGCTTCTTCTCTCCCGCAGCATATTTATCTGTAAGATAAGCTTCAGTAATTTTCTCGGCGTTAATCCCAGCAATTTCAATATTTTTATCAGTTATATAATTTCTAATTGCTAACAATAACAAAGAAACCGTTGTAATTCTTTGTTGTCCATCTATAATTATATATTCATTATAGCCACCAATATCATTTTCTAAATATACAACACTTCCAAAGAAATGCGATTGATAACCTTTTTCGCTAACATTTAACAAGTCCTTAATCAATAACTCACAATTCTCTTTTTTCCAACTATATGGTCTTTGATACACTGGAATTATAAATTTTTTGTCTGTTCCATCTAATAAACGATATAAATAACCTTGTTTTGCAATCATATAAAACTCCTAATAACATTTAACTAAGCATATTATAACACATATTTTATTTTTTCAATACCGAATTGTTTTACAATAGCTTAACTATCTTGTTAAAAATCACAACCACACAAACAAAAAAGCAAGACATTGCGTCTTGCTTATGGTAGCGAGAGTGAGATTCGAACTCACGATCCCCCGGGTATGAACCGGGTGCTCTGGACCAGCTGAGCTATCTCGCCAAATGGTTGCGGGGGAAGGATTCGAACCTCCGACCTTCGGGTTATGAGCCCGACGAGCTGCCAGCTGCTCCACCCCGCGATATTCTAAATGCTTGTATATGATATAAAAATTTTTGTGTTTTGTCAAGGGTTTTGAGATACTTTTCGCAAATCTGTTTATTTTTGATAAAGTATATGCCAAAATCCTTGCATTTTATTCCAAATCCTCACTTTTTGCCCTCGATGATTTTTGCCAATTTCCTCAATATAAAATTTTGCCAATGTACAAAGCTGTCACAACTTCGTTTTTCAACTTCACCGCTTTAGGTATTGCTAGTAGCCAAAAAATCATTCAGAAAACTGCATAATATAAAATCATCATTTGCATATCACCACATTGTGTGGCAATGGCTTCCGTTGCAATGTTGTGGAGCGAATTTTGCTTTCTTTTGCTCGGCAAAACACTTGTCACTTTTTGCTCGATTGGTTATTCTTCGCCCAGTTTGTATGCCAGATAGCCCTCTAAGTTGTCGCCGTCGCTGACCACAATGCTGTCCCTGCCCAACATTTTGACAATCTCTTCGAGCAAAATTCCACCGCCAACTATAAGATCACGGCGTTTGGCATCAAGCCCCACAATGTTTTCTCTCTCCGACATATCCATAAGGTGGATTGAGTCGCACCACTTCTTGACCGTTGCCATAGATAGCTCGTATCCATCTACGATAGTTGGGTCATAGACAGCCATCTGAGTGTCCATTGTCACGAAAGTAGCCGCCGTTCCGCCTATGCCAAGTAGGTGGTCAAAGAGGGGAACGTTGCCATAATTTTGGATTGTCTCTTTTACAAAATTGTGGATATGTATTGGGTTTTCGCCACATTTGTCGTTGATTATGGCAAGACCTATCGGCAAGCTTTTGGAATAAATCAAGCCGTTTTGGTCACCGACAGCAATCTCCGTACTTGCTCCGCCAATATCCACGACAGCACATACGCCCTCTGTGTATGCACCCATAAATCCTAGTTGTGCCTCCAAAGAACTTGGCACAAGGTCAATATCCATTCCGTGGGCAGCCGCTCCTGCCAAAAGCTGTTGGCGATTGGTCGCACGGCGAACGGCTTCGGTGGCAAAGTAAAACATTTGCTCTGCGCCCCACTCGTTGGCGATTTGGCGATAGTCGAGCATAGTGCGAATAGTAAGCTCAATGGCTGAGTCGCTCATCACCCCACTAGTATTAAGTCCACGGCCCAAGCCTGTCGTGGTAACATACTTTTTGATAGCTCTGCCGCCCTCGCTGAGCATAAGGCGAACAGAATTGGAACCTATATCTACAACTGCGTATTTCATATCCCAATTATAGTGCAAAATCCCCCAATAAATCAATAATTTCTGCCCAAAAGTCGCAAGAAGTTGTAAAACTTTGAAAAATTGTCGCAAAATTCGTTGACAAGTGAACAAATTTATTATATATTGATTAAGCTATAAATATATGGCTCCATGGTCAAGCGGTTAAGAC